>JACMLV010000508.1 GCA_014379395.1 Burkholderiaceae bacterium | reverse complement strand
GTCTGCACCCAGCCCGGATGCAGCGCGACGCAGGTGGCGCCGCGCGGCCCGTACTTGAGCGCGGTGTCCACCAGCACCGAGTTGAGCGCGGCCTTGCTGGCGCGGTACAGGCTGCCGCCGCCGCTGTGGCGCTCGCTCAGCGATCCCATGCGCGAGGACAGCACCGCCAGCCGGCCGCGCGCGTCGCACACCAACGGCGCGACGAGCGGCAGCAGGCGCAGCGCGGCCAGCACGTTGGCGTGCATCACCAGGTCGAAATCGGCCTGGGTCGGGAAGCCGTCGTGCTGCGGGCCGTACACGCCGGCGCCCAGGATCGCCACCTCCAGGTGCTCGCCGTCGAGCTTCCAGCCCAGCGCGGCGCAGGCGTCGACGTCGGTGACGTCGAGTTCGTGCGTCTCCGCGCCGAGCGCCTGCAGGGCCGCGCAGGCCTCGCTCGTGCGCGCGGTGCCGATCACGCGCCAGCCGTCGGCCAGGTATTGGCGCGCCAGCTCGTGGCCGATGCCGCGCGAGGCGCCGATGATGAGTGCGGTTGCCATGCCGTTCCTCCTTGTCGTTGTGAACCTCGTTGCTTGCGCGTCGCTGGACGCTTACGCCATTTCGATCGCGATCGCGGTGGCCTCGCCGCCGCCGATGCACAGCGACGCCACGCCGCGCGTGCCGCCGATCTTCTTCAGCGCGCCGAGCAGCGTGACGATGATGCGCGCGCCGGAGGCGCCGATCGGATGGCCCAGCGCGCAGGCGCCGCCGTGGATGTTGATCTTGCTGTGCGGGATGTTCAGGTCGTGCATGGCGGCCATCGGCACGGCGGCGAAGGCCTCGTTGACCTCGAACAGGTCGACTTCGCGCACGGTCCAGCCGGTCTTGGCGAACAGGCGCTCGATGGCGCCCACCGGCGCGGTGGCGAACTGGTTCGGCGCCTGGGCGTGGGTGGCGTGGCCGCGGATGGTGGCGATCACGGTGCAGCCGAGCTTGGCGGCCGTGGAGGCGCGCATCAGCACCAGCGCTGCGGCGCCGTCGTTGATCGACGAGGACGAGGCGGCGGTGATGGTGCCGTCCTTCTTGAAGGCCGGCTTCAGGCTGTGGATCTTTTCCAGCTTGGCCTTGAGCGGGCCCTCGTCCTTGGAGACGACGGTCTCGCCGCCGCGCCCGGTGACCGTGACCGGCGCGATCTCCCAGTCGAAGCTGCCCTCGGCGGCGGCGGCCTGGGCGCGCTTGACCGATTCGATCGCGAAGCCGTCCTGCATGGCGCGGGTGAACTGGTACTCGGCCGCGCATTCCTCGGCGAAGGTGCCCATCGAGCGCGGATTGCCCTTCTCGTCGCGGGTGTAGGCGTCTTCCAGGCCATCCAACATCATGTGGTCGTAGATCATGCCGTGGCCGATGCGGTAGCCGCCGCGGCCCTTCGGAATCAGGTAGGGCGCGTTGGTCATCGACTCCATGCCGCCGGCGACGATCACCTCGGCGCTGCCGGCCATCAGGTTGTCGTGCGCGAACATGGTGGCCTGCATGGCAGAGCCGCACATCTTCGACAGCGTCACCGCGCCGGTCGAGGTCGGCAGGCCGGCTTTGAGCAGCGCCTGGCGCGCCGGGGCTTGGCCCTGGCCCGCCATCAGGCAGTTGCCGAAGAAGACGTGTTCGACCGCATCGGCAGAGATGCCGGCGCGCTCGACGGCGGCGCGGATGGCCACCGCGCCGAGGTCGCTGGCGGTGACATTGGCGAAGTCGCCCTGGAAGGCGCCCATGGGAGTGCGGGCGGCGCCGACGATAACAATAGGATCATTCATCTTGGATGGTCTCCGAAAGGATAGGCGCGGGTGGCGCCGGTGGGTTGAGAGCGGCTTGATTGCAAAACCGCACATGCTGCGGATACGGGAACACGTCTTCGACGAAGCCGTCGACGATGCGCTGCTTGCGGAGCTGCCACCATTCGGCCGTCAGCAAATCCGCGTGGTGCTTGAGAAAATATTTCCGGATCTTGGCGTTGCCGAGCAAGAAGCTGCCGAACTGCTCCGGGAAGACGTCGTGCCTGCCGACCGGATACCAGGGCTCGGAGGCCATTTCGTCCTCCTCGTTGCGCGGCGCCGGGATCCGGCGGAAATGGCAGTCGGTGATGTATTCGATCTCGTCGTAGTCGTAGAACACGACGCGCTGGCCGCGGGTGACGCCGAAGTTCTTGTAGAGCATGTCGCCGGGGAAGATGTTGGCCACCACCAGCTCCTTGATGGCGTTGCCGTATTCGAGCAGGCCGTGCTCGATGCGCGCCTCGTCGCCCTCCTTCTCGGCCTCGCCCAGCCAGATGTTGAGCGGCACCATGCGCCGCTCGATGTAGAGGTGCTTGATGATGACCTGGTCCTTTTCCTGCTCGACGAGCGACGGCGCGAACTTTTGCAGCTCGGCCAGCAGGTCGTCGGAAAAGCGCGCGCGCGGAAAGGCGACGTTGGAGTACTCGAGCGTGTCGGCCATGCGCCCGACCCGGTCGTGGTGCTTGACGAGCAGGTATTTTTCCTTGATCTGGGCGCGCGTGGTCTCCTTGGGCGCCGGAAAGAAGTCCTTGATCACCTTGAACACGTACGGGAACGACGGCAGCGCGAACACCAGCATCACCAGGCCGCGGATGCCGGGCGCGATCTCGAAGTGGTCCGACGAGTGCTTCAGGTGCTGCAGGTAGTCGCGGTAGAACAGCGTCTTGCCCTGCTTTTGCAGGCCGAGGATGGTGTAGATCTCGCTGCGCGGCTTGCGCGGCAGCAGTGTGCGCAGGAATTGCACATAGGCCGACGGCACTTCCATGTCCACCAGGAAGTAGGCGCGCGTAAACGAGAACAAGATGATGATCTGTTCCTGGTCGAACAGCACGGTGTCGAGGATCAGCTCGCCGTTGCCGTTGTGCAGAATCGGCACGATGAACGGGTACTCGCGGTTGCCGTTGATGCCCTTGCCGACGATGTAGGCGCCCTTGTTGCGGTAAAACAGATTCGACAGCACCTGGATCTGGTGGTTCGGTTCCAGCGGGTCGGGGCCGAAGATCTGCGTCAGGCGCGCCTCGACCAGCGCGACGTCGCGGTCCAGGTCGGCGAACTTGCAGTCGAGCTGGAAGTTGGTCACCACCCGCTTGAGGGTGAGGCGCAAGCCCTCGCTGGCGGGATGGTAGACCCGGTAGGTCGGCAGCGGTTCTTCGGTTTCGATGTACTCGGTCGAGACCACCGGACGCACGAAGATGAAGTCGTTGTGAAAGTAAGTGCGGTGCAGGATGTTGCAGCAGACCGAGTTGAAGAAAGTCTCGGCCAGCTCCGGCTGCTTGTGGTCGGACAGCAGGCCGATGTAGTGCAGCTTCAGTTCGCGCCACACCTCGTCGGTCAGCTCGCCGTTGGCATATTCGTCTTCCAGCGCCTGCACGCATTCCTGCACGCGCTGGTCGTAAAAGCCGATCCGCGCGCGCGCGGCCTGCTGGGCCACGATCCAGGCGCCGGTTTCGAAATGGCGCTTGGCGGTCTGGTTGGTCTGGCGGAACAGGCGATAATGCTTGTCGAACCCGTCCAGGATGGTGCGCGCGATATCGAATGCGATCTGGGAGGACAGCAGTTTCGGAAACGCAGCTTGGGTCATCGTGCTTCTCTTGTCGTATCGGCCATTTTACCGCTGTATTTTACCCCGTCGCACCCGCCCGCCGCGCAAAGGCCACGGCGTCGCGGGCAGCTACCTGGTCTCGGCGTACAGTTCGCGGCCGATCAGCATGCGCCGGATTTCGCTGGTGCCGGCGCCGATCTCGTACAGCTTGGCGTCGCGCCACAGGCGCCCCACCGGGTAGTCGTTGATGTAGCCATTGCCGCCCAGCGCCTGGATCGCTTCGCCCGCCATCCAGGTCGCCTTTTCGGCGCTGTACAGGATGGCGCCGGCGGCGTCCTTGCGCAGCTTGCGGATCGCCTCCGGGGTGCTGGCGCGGTCGCAGGCCTGGCCCACCGCGTACACGTAGGCGCGCGACGCCGACCAGGTCGTGTACATGTCGGCGAGCTTGCCCTGCATCAGCTGGAACTCGCCGATCGACTGGCCGAACTGCTTGCGCTCGTGCACGTACGGCAGCACCGCGTCCATGCACGCCGCCATGATGCCGAGCGGGCCGCCCGACAGCACCGCGCGCTCGTAGTCGAGGCCGCTCATCAGCACCTTGACGCCGCCGCCCTCGGCGCCGAGCACGTTCTCGGCCGGCACCTCGCAGTCGCTGAAGAAGACCGGCCAGGTGTTCGAGCCGCGCATGCCGAGCTTGTCGAGCTTCTGCGCCGTCGAAAAACCCTTGAACTCTTTCTCGATCAGGAACGCAGTGATGCCGCGCGACGCCGCCGCCATGTCCGTCTTCGCGTAGACGACCAGCGTGTCGGCGTCGGGT
>JACMLV010000507.1 GCA_014379395.1 Burkholderiaceae bacterium | reverse complement strand
TGGCGCGGCCTGCTGCTCGCCGCCGCGTCCGTTTGCGCGGCCGGCCTGGCGCAGGCCGGCAACCAGAAGGAAGAGGCGATGGCCGATTCGGTGCGCCTGGCGTTGTCGAACGCGATCATGGACGCCCGCCCGCCGCAGCCCAAGCTGAGCGACGCCAACGAGCGGCTGCGCTACCAGGACTGGCTGGCGCAGATGTCCGAGCGCCTCAAGCGCAAGCTGCCCGACAACCAGGTGCGCACCGAGTTCCTGGAGGCGGCCTGGTACGAGGCGCGGCGCGCCGGGCTCGAGCCGGCGCTGGTGCTGGGCCTGATCCAGGTCGAGTCGGCCTACCGCAAGTACGCGGTGTCGATCGCCGGCGCGCGCGGCTACATGCAGGTGATGCCGTTCTGGACCGGCGTGATCGGCGACAACGACCGCAGCAAGCTGTTCCACATGCAAACCAATCTGCGCTACGGCTGCGCGATCCTGCGCATGTATCTCGACATGGAGCGCGGCAACCTGTACCTCGCGCTGGGGCGCTACAACGGCAGCCGCGGCCGGCCGGAATACCCGAACGCGGTGCTGTCGGCGTGGAAGCGCTGGGAGTACAAGTCCCCCGGCTGAGCAAGGCCGCGATGGATAAAAAAATGCCCCGGTCGCGCACGCGAGCGGGGCATTTTCGCTTCGGCGGCAAGCGGCCGAACGCGGTTTTTTTTTATTTCAAATGACCGGAGATCAGCTTGGTCATTTCGAACATGGACACTTGGGCTTTGCCGCCAAAGACAGCTTTGAGCTTGTCGTCGGCGTTGATCATGCGGCGGTTGGCCGGATCTTGCAGGTCGAGTTTCTTGATGTAATCCCACACCTTCTTGGTCACTTCGGTGCGCGGCAGTGGAGCGGCGCCGACGACGGCGGCCAGAACGGTCGATGGCGTCATCGCTTTCATGAACGCGGCGTTTGGCTTGCGTGGAGCCGCCGGCGCGGCATCCTTCTTGACTGCGGCCGGTTTCTTCGCTGCTGCTGGTTTAGCGGCGGCGGCAGCTTTGGCTGGCGCTGCTACTGGGTTTTTTTTGGCTGTTGCCATCTTCAAGCCTCCTTAACGAACACATGGGTAATTGCGTGTAATTGATCGCACGCTAATATTGGTGGGGTTTTACCTTGCGTGCAAGTGTTTTTCACCTTTTTCGCCCGAAAACCGCTCTGACAGGCCCGGTTTCGGGTCCGGGGCACGCCAACGGGCTGGGCCGGGGCCAATGACGGCCGTTCCGGCCCTGCGCGGCGCCAAGGCGGCGCCCAGGGGGGCTTCCTAGCGCATGCCCGGCATCATGCCCTTCATGCTGCGCATCATTTTCATCATGCCGCCGCCGGAGAGTTTCTTCATCATCGTCTGCATCTGCTCGAACTGGGTCAGCATGCGGTTCACTTCCTGCACCTGGACCCCGGCGCCGGCGGCGATGCGGCGCTTTCGGGTGGCCTTGATCAGCTCCGGCTTGGCGCGCTCCTTCGGCGTCATCGAATCGATGATGCCGACCATGCGCCGCACCTGCTTGTCGGCCTGGTCCATGTTGGCGCCGTTGGCGGCCTGCTGCATCTGGGCCGGCAGCTTGTCCATCAGGCTGGCCATGCCGCCCATCTTCTTCATCTGGCCCAGCTGGGCCTTGAAGTCGTTCATGTCGAACTTGCCGCCGACCTTCATCTTCTGCGCCAGCTCGCTGGCCGCCTTGACGTCGACGCCCTTGCGCGCCTCCTCGACCAGCGCCAGGATGTCGCCCATGCCGAGGATGCGGTTGGCCATGCGGGACGGGTCGAACGGCTCCAGGCCGTCCAGCTTTTCGGACACGCCGGCGAACTTGATCGGCACCCCGGTGATGTGGCGCACCGACAGCGCGGCGCCGCCGCGGGCGTCGCCGTCGAGCTTGGTGAGCACGATGCCGGTCAGGGGCAGCGCGTCGTTGAAGGCCTTGGCGGTGTTGACGGCGTCCTGGCCGAGCATGGCGTCGACCACGAACAGGGTTTCGATCGGCGTGACGGCGGCGTGCACGGCGGCGATTTCGCGCATCATCTCCTCGTCGACGCCGAGGCGGCCGGCGGTGTCGATGATGAGCACGTCGTGATAGTGCTTCTTGGCCCAGTCGAGCGCGGCGAGCGCGATCTCGACCGGCTTGTCGGTGCTTTGCGTCGGGAAGAAGTCGGCGCCGACCTGCGCCGTCACCGACTGCAGCTGGGCGATCGCGGCCGGGCGGTACACGTCGGCCGAGACCGTCAACACCTTCTTCTTTTTCTCTTCGCGCAGGTATTTGGCCAGCTTGCCGACGGTGGTGGTCTTGCCGACGCCCTGCAGACCGGCCATCAGGATGATGGCCGGCGGCTGGCAGGCGAAGCTCAGCTGGGCGGCGTCCGGGCCGAGGTCGGCGCCCATGATGGCGGCCAGCTCGCGCTGCACCACGCCGACCAGGGCCTGGCCCGGCGTGAGCGAGGAGATGACCTCCTCGCCGAGCGCTTTTTGCTTGACGTTGGCGATGAATTCGCGCACCGCCGGCAGCGCCACGTCCGCTTCGAGCAGCGCCAGGCGCACTTCGCGCAGCATCTCGGCGGTGTTCGCTTCGGTCAGGCGCGCTTCGCCGCGCATGGTCTTGACGACTTTGGCAAGCCGCTGGGTGAGATTATCTAGCATGATGAACCTGGAATAGAGCTGGGAGGGGGCCGGCACCGGGCCGGGCGACAGGGCGGCAAGAACCGCCATGGGTACAAAGGCACAGCCCACGAATAACGCAAGAAGCCGGCGGCCGAATTTGCTCCGCAGCGGTGTCGACGGAAGAGTCATCTTGCTCACGTGGAATGGCTAGTCTATGCGAACGCGGCCGCAGCCTTCCCGTACCGAGCAAGTGTTATGCCC
>JACMLV010000001.1 GCA_014379395.1 Burkholderiaceae bacterium | reverse complement strand
GGTGCGCGGGCTGCGCGCCGCCGCCGCCGAGCGCGACTCGCTGCATGGCCTGGTCGGGCAATTGCGCGAGGCCAACGAGAACCTGCTGGTGGCCACGCTCGCCGCGCAGACCCTGCGCGACGAGGCCGAGGCGACCAATCTGCGCCAGAACGAGTTCCTGGCGATGCTCGCGCACGAACTGCGCAACCCGCTCGCGCCGATCGGCATGGCCGCCACGATGCTCGAGAAGATACCGGCGCCGCCGCCGCAGCTGCGCAACCTGCAAAAGATCATCAGCCGCCAGGTCGGCCACCTGGCGCGCCTGCTCGACGACCTGCTCGACGCGGCGCGCATCAGCAGCGGCAAGATCACGTTGTCGCGCCAGCCGCTCGGACTGGCCGGCCTGCTCGAGCGCACGCTCGAAACGGTCCAGGTCCGGGTCAGCGAACGGCGCCAGAACCTGATCCTGATCCTGCCGCGCGAGACGCTGGTGATCGACGGCGATCCGGTGCGCCTGGCGCAGGCGTTCTCCAATTTGCTGGTCAACGCCTCCAAGTTCACCCAGGACGGCGGCCGCATCACGCTGCGCGCCCGGCGCGTCGACGGGCGCGCCGAGATCACGCTCGAAGACAACGGCGACGGCATCGCGCCGGAGGTGATCGGGCATATTTTTTCCCTGTTCACGCAAGGCCCGCGCTCGCTGGCCCGCACCGAGGGCGGCCTGGGGGTCGGACTGAACGTGGTGCGCAACGTGCTCGAGATGCATGGCGGGACGATCGTGGCGGCGAGCGCCGGCCTTGGTCATGGCAGCCTGTTTACGGTGAGCTTGCCGCTGTCGCGGGCGTGCTTGCCGGCCGAGGCGCCGCCGGCGCCGCACGCCGACGCGGTGCGCCGCTACCGGATCTTGCTGGTCGAGGACAATGTCGACGCCAGCGAAACGCTGTCCATGTTCCTGCGCCACGAGGGCTACACCGTGAGCACCGCCTACGACGGTCCGACCGGGCTGGCCATGGCCTCGACCGGGGACTTCGACGTGCTGATCTGCGATATCGGCCTGCCCGGGCTCGACGGCTACGATCTGATCCGCGCGCTGCGCAAATCGGCGCAATTTCCGATCCCGTTCGCCATCGCCGTGTCCGGCTACGGCCAGGAGGAGGATCGCGTGCGCGCCATCGGCGCCGGTTTTGGGCAGTACCTGGTCAAGCCGGTCGATGTCGACGCGCTCGTCACGCTGATCGAGTCGGCGGCCGTCACCCGGCTCGTCGCGCGCAATCGCTGACGGCGCGCGCGGGCGCCGATTCGGGCCGGCCGGGGCTCGCAAAATAATTCTGGGCGGCATGCCGAGGATGCCATGTCGTTCCGCTGGACTGGTTGAGGGGCTCCCCGCCACTTCTCGTCGCCAAGCAAAGGCTGTCAGAGCATGCATGATCCGACCCCCGATCCCCCCTTGCCGGAGGCGCCGGCGCGCCGCTTCGACTTGCTGTATGTCGAGGACAACGCGGCCAATCTGGCGCTGGTCGAGCAATTGATCGCGCGGCGCCCCGGATTGCGGCTGTTTTCGGCCGCCAACGGCCAGCGCGGCCTGGAGATGGCGCGCAGCCACCGGCCGGACGTGATCCTGCTCGACATTCAATTGCCCGACCTGGGCGGCGGCCAGATTTTCACCGTCTTGCATGGCGGCGCGTCCACGTCCCGCATCCCGGTCATCGCGCTGTCGTCCAACGCCCACCCGCGCCAGATCGAAAAAAGCCTCGATGCCGGCTTTTTCCGGTACTTGACCAAGCCATTCCAGTTCGACGATTTTTGGGCGGCGCTCGATGCCGCGCTGTTGTTTGCAGAGCGGAATCGGCGCGGCTAGTGTAGTGTTGCGCGCTGATTGCGACTTATAAAAATAGCGGATTTTTCGCCGAGACAAGGAAGAAACCGCAGCAATACCGAGGTATTGCGAGGATTTTTGACGCAGTATCGGCGGAAAAGACGCATTTTTATGTCGCAAGAAGAGCGCAACACTACACTAGCTTCGCTTGGCGCGCCCGCCGCGCCGCCGCGGCGAAGGTTGCCGACGGGCCTCACGCCGTGATGCCGAACAATTCCACCTTGAGGCCGTTGAACACGCCCTCGGGCACATAGATGACCACGGCTTTCGCCTCCATCATGTTGTCGTACAGCCTGCCCTTGTTCTCGATGGAAAAGTAATAGGTGTTGGGCCGCACCGGCACCTCGGCCGGCACCTGCGCCATGTGCACCAGCGCCATGCCGGGCAGGGCGCGCGTGACGAGGTGGCCGATGTCGTCGGGCGCGGCGAGCTTGAAGCAGCGCGGCACGGCGGCCACCAGTTCCAGCGCCGCCATGTCGGCGTTGACGGCGAGGTAGAGCATGGCCTGCCGGTCGATCCGCTCGTCGTCGAGCGCGCCGCGCTGGTGGGTGCTTTTCTCCGGGTCGGGCAGCAGCGCCAGTTTGAAGTACTTGGTCGCGATGACGGCGTCGACCAGGTCGCGGATGATGGCGTCGAGCTTGTCAAACCCCGGGCCCGGATCCTCGTGGTCGTAGGTCGGCAGGTCGGCCAGCGCATATCTTTTCGAGAACGCCAGCAGGGCGCCGGCCAGCGTCATCAGGCGCTCGAACAGGGTTTCGGGATGGTGCCGCCCATGGCGCGCGCAGTGGGTCAGGGCGGCGCTGGCGCTGCTGATGGTGTGGAGCATCCAGAACGAGGACAGGTCGCCGCCGTGCACTTCGAGCGTGTCCTTGCCGCTCTGGCGGTGCCGGCTGTAGAGCGCCTCGACCTTGGCCGCCAGCTTTTCGAGCAGGCCGTTGAGGCGGCGCTGCAAGGCGGCGTCGGCGATGATCGACAGGCTCGGCGGCATGAAATCGGGATCGAGCGCGAAGCCGCCGCTGGCGGTGCGGTGCAGGCGCGCCACCGGGAAGCTGTCATACGCGTCGCGCGGCTCCAGGTGCGACAGCAGGCGCACGGTCTTGCGCAGATAGGCGACGTCGACGCCGATCGCGTCGCTGAACAAATCGAGCGTCTCGGCGTCGGTTTGCACATAGCGCGCGCCGTGCCGCGGCGCCCGGGCGTCGGCCAGATTGCCGCCGTGCATTTTCAACGCCGGCAGCGCGGCGTAGAAGGTGAAGCTCTGCTCGGCCGCCGGCAGCTGGCTCAGGTTGACCGCCAGCGGCAGCGCGTCGGCCAGCGGCGCGTCGTAGATCTCGCCGTCCTGGAACATGAGCTTGAGGGCGTCGGCGGCGAGCGAATTGTTGGCCAGGGCGTCGAGGTTCCAGCGCACCGCCTGCACGCCCCACAGGTGCGGATGGATGGCCGCGGCGAGCCGCTGCAGGCGGCCCTCGTGGTAGCGGTCCTGTTGCTGCAGCTGTTGCGGGCCGATGCTGAGCCCTTCGGCCCACAAGATCTTCAGTGGCAAACTCATCACGTTCTCCGTTCGGTTGACTGGCGCGGCGCCCATCAATCCAGTATGGAAGTTGCCGAAGCGTAAGTTGTTGAGGCCGCACAGTGGAAAGTATTTCCTGAGTGCATGAGGACGCGGGCGCCGGGGCGGCCGCCTTGCTTCGTTGCCGCGGCGCAAATTGCCCAGTGGCAATCGAACCATACTGGCAGCTCCGCCCGGCTTGGCGCCGGCGCGCCCATCGAGGAGGCCCGCATGACGCAGCACTACGCGCCCGGATTGTTCGACCGGCTGATGGACCCGGCGCCGCCGGCGGGGCGCGGCGGCGACGCGCCGGCCTGGACGCTCGAGCAACTCAAGGACG
>JACMLV010000506.1 GCA_014379395.1 Burkholderiaceae bacterium | reverse complement strand
GGCTCGCCCGCGGCGACCAGCAACTGCCACTCCACCAGATCTTCGCCGGTAATCATTTCGGTGATGGGATGCTCGACCTGCAGGCGTGTATTCATTTCCATGAAGTAGAACGAGCCGTCCTCGCCGTTACAGCTTGACTCTGCGATGAATTCGACTGTACCGGCGCCGACATAGCCGACTGCCTTTGCCGCGGCGACCGCTGCATTGCCCATGGCCTGGCGGCGCTTGCCGGTCATGCCCGGCGCCGGCGCCTCCTCCAGCACCTTCTGGTGGCGGCGCTGCACCGAGCAGTCGCGCTCGAACAGGTAGACGCAGTTGCCGTGCGAATCGGCGAAGACCTGGATTTCGATGTGGCGCGGCCGGCTCAGGTATTTTTCGACCAGCACCTGGTCGCTGCCGAAGCTGCTGATCGCCTCGCGCTTGCAGGACGCCAGCGCGTCCTTGAAGTCGGCGCCGCGCTCGACGATGCGCATGCCCTTGCCGCCGCCGCCGGCGCTCGCCTTCAGCAGCACCGGATAGCCGATCACCTCGGCCTCGCTTTGCAGGAAGCCCGGCTCCTGCTGCTCGCCGTGGTAGCCCGGCACCAGCGGCACGCGCGCCTTTTCCATCAGCGACTTGGCGGCCGATTTGGAACCCATCGCGTCGATCGCCGTGGCCGGCGGCCCGATGAAGACGATGCCCGCATCAAAGCAGGCGCGGGCGAACTGCGCGTTCTCGGACAGGAAGCCGTAGCCGGGATGGATCGCCTGCGCGCCGGTGGCCTGCGCCGCGGCGATGATCTTCTCGAAGCACAGGTAGCTTTCCTTGGCCGGCGCCGGGCCGATGGCGACCGACTCGTCGCACAGCGCGACGTGGCGCGCGTTGACGTCGGCGTCCGAGTACACGGCGACGGTTTTCACGCCCATGCGGCGCGCGGTGGCGGCGACCCGGCAGGCGATTTCGCCGCGATTGGCGATCAGAATTTTTGTGAACATATTGTCTCCAGAATGCGGTGGGGTGCGGCGCTCAGGTGCTTGGGCCGGCGCTGATTGTCTAGGTCTGGGCCAGCCACGAGGGCTTGCGTTTTTCAAGGAAGGAGCGCACCCCTTCGCGCCCTTCGCTTGATGCGCGGATGACGGCGATGCGGCCGACCGTGTCGTGGATCAGCGCCGGCGTGATCGGCTGGCCGGCGACGTCGCGCACCAGCCGCTTGGCTTCGCGCACCGCGTTCGGGCTGTTCGCCAGCAGCGATTTGACGATGGCGCCGACCGCGCCGTCGAGGTCTTCGTCGACGCAGGTGGCGTGCACGAAGCCGATGCGCAGCGCGTCGATGGCCGAGAAGCGCTCGGCGGTGAGGAAGTAGCGCCGCGCCGCGTTCTCGCCCATCGCCTTGATCACATACGGCGAGATGGTGGCCGGGATCAGGCCGAGTTTCACCTCCGACAGGCAGAACTGCGCCGGTTCGGCGGCGACCGCGATGTCGCAGGCGGCCACCAGCCCCATGCCGCCGGCGTAGCAGTCGCCCTGCACCCGCGCCACGACTGGCTTCGGACAGGTGTAGATGGCGCTCAGCATGGCCGCCAGCTGGGCCGCGTCGGCGCGGTTTTCGCCGTCGCTGTAGCCGGCCATCTTCTTCATCCAGTTCAAATCGGCGCCGGCGCAAAAGGCCGCGCCGCGCGCGCCCAGCACGATCACGCCGACCCGCTCGTCGCCGCCGAGGGCGTGGAAGGCGTGCGTGATTTCGGCGATGGTGGTGTCGTTGAAGGCGTTGCGCACCTCGGGCCGGTCGAGCCAGACCGAGGCCACGGCGCCGTTGAGCTCAACTTGCAAAGTCTGGTAATCCATGATTGCCGCTTTCGAAAAAGGTGGGATTACATGCGGAACAGGCCGAACTTGGTGTCCGGGATCGGCGCGTTGAGCGCGGCCGACAGGCCCAGCCCGAGCACGGTGCGGGTGTCGACCGGGTCGATCACGCCGTCGTCCCACAGCCGCGCCGACGCGTAGTACGGGTGGCCCTGGTGCTCGTACTGTTCGCGGATCGGCTGCTTGAAGGCCTCCTCCTCGTCGGCGCTCCAGGCGCCGCCCTTGGCCTCGATGCCGTCGCGCTTGACGGTGGCCAGCACGCTGGCGGCCTGCTCGCCGCCCATCACCGAGATGCGCGCGTTCGGCCACATCCACAGGAAGCGCGGCGAGAAGCCGCGCCCGCACATGCCGTAGTTGCCGGCGCCGAAGCTGCCGCCGATGATGACGGTGAACTTGGGCACGGCCGCCGTCGAGACGGCGGTGACCATCTTGGCGCCGTTGCGGGCGATGCCCTCGTTCTCGTATTTGCGCCCGACCATGAAGCCGGTGATGTTCTGCAAAAACACCAGCGGGATCTTGCGCTGGCAGCACAGCTCGATGAAGTGGGCGCCCTTCAAGGCCGACTCGGAGAACAGGATGCCGTTGTTGGCGATGATCCCGACCGGCATGCCGTGGATGTGGGCGAAGCCGCACACCAGGGTGGCGCCGTAGCGCGCCTTGAATTCGTCGAAGTCGCTGCCGTCGACGATGCGCGCGATGACCTCGCGCACGTCGAACGGTTTGCGGGTGTCGACCGGGATGACGCCGTACAGCTCCTCGGGGGCGTATTTTGGCGCGACCGGCTCGCGCAGTTGCAGCGCGTGCGATTTTTTCCGGTTCAGGTTCGAGACGATGGTGCGCGCCAGCGACAGCGCGTGCAGGTCGTTTTGCGCCAGATGGTCGACCACGCCCGACAGGCGGGTGTGGACGTCGCCGCCGCCCAGGTCCTCGGCGCTGACCACCTCGCCGGTGGCCGCCTTCACCAGCGGCGGGCCGCCGAGGAAGATGGTGCCCTGCTCCTTGACGATGATCGACTCGTCGCTCATGGCCGGCACGTAGGCGCCGCCGGCGGTGCAGGAGCCCATCACGACGGCGATCTGCGGGATGCCCTTGGCCGACAGGTTGGCCTGGTTGTAGAAGATGCGGCCGAAGTGGTCGCGGTCGGGGAAGACCTCGTCCTGGTTCGGCAGGTTGGCGCCGCCCGAATCGACCAGGTAGATGCAGGGCAGATTGTTCTGGTCGGCGATCTCCTGCGCGCGCAGGTGCTTCTTGACCGTCATCGGGTAGTAGGTGCCGCCCTTGACGGTGGCGTCGTTGCAGACGATGACGCACTCGAGGCCGGCCACCCGGCCGATGCCGGTGATGATGCCGGCCGCCGGCGCGGCGCCGTGGTACATGCCGTCGGCGGCCAGCTGGGAGAATTCCAGGAACGGCGTGCCCGGGTCGAGCAGCATCTGCACCCGGTCGCGCGGCAGCAGCTTGCCGCGCGCGACGTGCTTGTTGCGCGCCTCGGTGCCGCCGCCCAGGGCGATCTTTTCCACCTTGAGCTTGAGGTCGTCGACCACCGCTTGCAGCGCGGCGGCGTTGGCCTTGAAATCGTCGGAGCGGGGATTGAGTTTCGAATCGATGATGGTCATGGCGTCGGTTTTCGCAAAAGGTGGAGGCGGTTTAGCAGGTTTCGCCGAACAGTTCGCGGCCGATCAGCATGCGCCGGATCTCGCTGGTGCCGGCGCCGATCTCATAGAGCTTGGCGTCGCGCCACAGGCGCCCGACCGGGTATTCGTTGATGTAGCCGTTGCCGCCCAAGGTCTGGATCGCCTCGCCCGCCATCCAGGTCGCCTTTTCGGCCGAGTACAGGATGGCGCCGGCGGCGTCCTTGCGCAGCGCGCGCACCTGGTCCGGCGTCTTGGCGCGGTCGCAGGCCTGGCCGACCGCGTAGACGTAGGCGCGGCAAGCCATCATGGTCGAGTACATGTCGGCCAGCTTGCCCTGCATGAGCTGGAATTCGCCGATCGCCTGGCCGAACTGCTTGCGCTCGTGGACGTAGGGGATGACCACGTCCATGCAAGCCTGCATGATGCCGAGCGGGCCGCCGGAGAGCACGGTGCGCTCCGAGTCGAGGCCGGACATGAGCACGTTGACGCCCTTGCCGACGCCGCCCAAGACGTTTTCCAGCGGCACCTCGCAGTCGCGGAACACCAGTTCGCCCGTGTGCGAGCCGCGCATGCCGAGCTTGTCGAGCTTTTGCGCCACCGAGAAGCCCTTGAAGCTTTTCTCGATCAGGAAGGCGGTCATGCCGCGCGGGCCGGCGGCCAGGTCGGTCTTGGCGTAGACCACCAGCACGTCGGCGTCGGGGCCGTTGGTGATCCACATCTTGTTGCCGTTGAGGACGTAGCGGTCGCCCTTCAGGTCGGCGCGCAGCTTCATGCTGACCACGTCCGAGCCGGCGTTCGGCTCCGACATCGCCAGGGCGCCGATGTGCTCGCCCGACACCAGCTTGGGCAGGTATTTCAATTTCTGCTCATGGCTGCCGTTGCGGCGGATCTGGTTCACGCACAGGTTCGAGTGGGCGCCGTAGGACAGGGCCACCGAGGCCGAGGCGCGCGAGATCTCCTCCATCGCGACGATGTGGGCCAGGTAGCCCATCGCGCTGCCGCCGTATTCCTCCTCGACCGTGATGCCGAGCACGCCCAAATCGCCCATCTTCTTCCACAAGTCCATCGGGAACTGGTCGGTGCGGTCGAGTTCGGCGGCCCGCGGCGCGATCTCGACCAGCGCGAACTGTTGCACCGCTTCGCGCAGCGCGTCGATGTCCTCGCCATGCTCAAAGCGGAGGCCGGGGAAATTGATGAATTGGTTAGCCATGTCTTCCTTGTCCTGATGGTGGAATGTTTGAAATGTGTCCGGGTGCCGCGGGGGACGCCTTGGCGGCGCCTGTCTCCGGATGTGAGTATAACTCAATAAATTTGAAAAATACACATCAAAACTCAATCTCTATTTTCTTGATGCAGACATGATTACGCAATACAATCGGAAAAAATAAAATATGAGCCTTACTCATTAAATGCGCAACCCGCGACCATAAGGAGACTTCATGCAACAGGCAAGCTATGTACACGGCGCCCATACGACACCGCTGATCGGCGCGACCATCGGCGCCTATCTCGACGGCGTGGCCGAGCGTTTCGGCGACCACGAGGCGCTCGTCGTGGCGCACCAGAAGGTGCGCTGGAACTACCGCGAGTTCCACCAGCGGGTCAGCAATCTGGCGGCCGGCCTGCTCCGGCTGGGCCTCAATCCGGGCGACCGGATCGGCATCTGGTCGCAAAACTGCGCCGAATGGGTGCTGGTCCAATTCGCCACCGCGAAAGCCGGCCTGGTCATGGTCAACATCAACCCGGCGTATCGCCGCTCGGAACTGGAATACGTGCTCGACAAGGTGCAATGCTCCGCCCTGATCCTGGCGCCGGCCTTCAAGTCGAGCGACTACCTGACGATCCTGCAGGACGTGGTGCCGGAGATCCACCACTGCCGTCCCGGCGCGCTGCGCTCGGACCGGCTGCCGCACCTGCGGCACGTGATCCGCCTGGGCGCCGACCAGACCCCTGGCATGTTCAATTTCGACGAGCTGGGCAAGGGCATCGGCCCGGACGAGCTGGCCCAGCTGGCCGCCGTCGGCGCGACGTTGCAATTTGACGACGCGGTCAACATCCAGTTCACCTCGGGCACCACCGGCGCGCCCAAGGGCGCCACGCTGACCCATCACAACATTTTGAACAACGGCTTTTTCATCGGCGAAGCGATGCGCCTGACCGAGCGGGACCGGTTGTGCATCCCGGTGCCGCTGTACCACTGCTTCGGCATGGTGCTGGGCAACCTGGCGTGCGTGACGCACGGCGCGGCGATGGTGTATCCGGGCGAGGGCTTCGACGCCAAGGCTGTGCTCGACACGGTGCAGGCCGAGCGCTGCACCGCCCTGCACGGGGTGCCGACCATGTTCATCGCCATCCTCGACCATCCCGACTTCGGCCAGTACGACCTGTCCCGGCTGCGCACCGGCATCATGGCGGGCTCGCCCTGCCCGATCGAGGTGATGACGCGGGTCATCAAGCTGATGCACATGAAGGAGATCACGATCGCCTACGGCATGACCGAAACCTCGCCGGTCAGCTTCCAGAGCTCGGTCGACGACCCGATCGAGCTGCGCGTGTCGACCATCGGCCGCGTCCATCCGCACCTGGAAGTGAAAATCGTCGACGCCGAGGGCCGCATCGTGCCGCGCGGCGTCAAGGGCGAGCTGCTCACGCGCGGCTATTCGGTGATGCCGGGCTACTGGGGCGACGAGGACAAGACGCGCGAGGCGATCGACCCGGCGCGCTGGATGCACACAGGCGACCTGGCCATGATCGACGAGGCCGGCTTTTGCAGCATCGTCGGGCGCTCCAAGGACATGGTGATCCGCGGCGGCGAGAACATCTACCCGCGCGAGGTCGAGGAATTCCTGTACCGCCATCCGAAGGTGCTCGACGTGCAGTGCGTCGGCGTGCCGGACCCGAAATACGGCGAGGAGCTGTGCGCCTGCATCATCCTGCGCCCCGGCATGCGGGCCGACGCCGAGGAGATCCGCGGCTTTTGCGACGGCCAGATCGCGCACTACAAAATCCCGCGCCATGTCCGCTTCGTCGACGCCTTCCCGATGACGGTGACCGGCAAGATCCAGAAGTTCGTGCTGCGCAAGCAGATGTCCACCGACCTCGGGCTGGGCACGGAATGAGGCGCCGGCCCGGCGGGCTCGCGCGGCCCGCCGGGACTTGACGCGAGTGTGCCGAAACACTACCATTTCGCCCGACATCAGCATCCAGGAACACGGTTCAATTCCGTGGCGGGCCCGCCGCTGTAATCGGGGACGGATGCCGCACGACCATGGCTTCATGGTCAGTCACTGCCGGGAAGGTTCCGGCGGGAAGACGCGGCACGCCGGACGATCCGAAAGCCAGAAGACCTGCTGATTCGTTTGAAAGCACTGAAACCATGGCAAGGGTTTCGCCGCTGCGCATGGCTGCGTCGCGGCGAGACCCTTTTTCTTTTTCGGACTAAAAAAGGATCGCATCATGACGAACAAAATCACGCCGGCAAACCACGCCCCCGCCCAACAAGACCTTCCACGCACCCCGTCGCCGCAGCCCAGCGTCATCGCCACGCGCAAGCGCTGCGAAGCCGACGGCGTCGGCCTGTCGCACTACATTTTAATGGACCGGAAGGTTGCGAAATGACGCAGCGTGCGACTGCCCCGGCTGTGCCGTCGTCGGGGCGCTACCTCAATACCGGCACCGGCGCCGCGCTGGTGCCAATCGACATCGGGCATGCCAATTACATGGCGCTGGTCGATCCGGCCACCGCGTTCTGGGCGCTGGTGGCCAAGGATAGCCTGGCCGAGGCGCTCGCCAGCGGACCGCTGCTCGACACCTACCGCGAGCGCGCGGCCGATTTCGCGCGCGAGTTGCACAAGCTGCGCTTCGAGCTGACGCCCTCGGCCGTGTATGTCAATCCGACCGAGCGCTGCAACCTGAACTGCACTTATTGCTACATTCCCGCCGACATGCGGCGCAAGGGCGAGGATATGCCGGCCGAACGGCTGATCGAGGCGCTCGACCGGCTGAAGGCGTACTTCGCCACCGTCATGCCGGCCGACAGCAAGCCGCGCATCATCTTCCACGGCGCCGAGCCCCTGATGAACAAGCGCGCGCTGTTCGAGGCGATCGAAACGTTTGGCGACGACTTTGTGTTTGGCGTGCAGACCAATGCGACCTTGCTTGACGAGGCTGCGATCGGCTTTCTCACCAAGCACCGGGTCAGCATCGGCTTGTCGCTCGACGGGCCGGTGGCCGAGATCACCGATGCGACGCGCCAGACGTGGAGCGGCAAGAGTGTCCACCAACAGGTATTGACGGCGATGGAGCGCTTGCGCGGCTATGACGCGTGGAGCGTGATCGCCACCTGCACCGACCAGAACCTCGAGCAACTGGTGCCGCTGGTCGAATTATTCCATGCCCGCGGCGTGCCCACTTGCATGCTGAACGCCGTGCGTTGCACCTTGCCGGGAGCGCGCACGGTGCGCCCGCACGACGACGACCTGGCGCGGCACTTCATCGCCGCCGTCGAGCGCAGCCACGAGCTCTACCGCGAGACCGGGCGCAAGCTGGTGGTCGCCAACTTCGCCAACGTCCTATTGTCGATCCTGGCGCCGACCGCGCGCCGGCTGATGTGCGACATCTCGCCTTGCGGCGGCGGCCGGGCCTTCTTTGCGCTGGCCCCGGATGGCGGCCTGTTCCCGTGCAGCGAATTCATCGGCCTCGACGCGTTCAAGGGCGGCAACCTGTTCCAGGACTCGGTCGAAAGCGTGCTTGCCAGCCCCGCGTTCGCCAAGGTGATCGGGCGTAACGTGGATGAATTCGCACCTTGTTCGAGCTGCGCGATCCGGCATTTCTGCGGCTCGCCCTGCCCGGCCGAAGCCCATGAAATGAATGGCGGCATGAAGCAGGTCGGCGCCTTCTGCGGCTTTTACGAGCAACAGGTGCGCTACGCGCTACGCCTGATCGCCGATGGCAAGGCCGATGACTTCCTCTGGGATGGATGGGACGACGGCGTGGAATCGACGTTCAATATGATTTTGCAGTAGAGAAACCCGTTTGGCCGTTGCGTCTAAGCGGCCAAACGAATAAACGGGAGGTTTGGCGGGCTCGCACCCGTCAAACCTCCCGTTTTGTTTTGACCCCGGTCCGCGGATCTTTCCGCTAGCGGGAAGATCCGTCAATTACAAGGACAGGATCCACTGGATCGCGTTCTTGATCTCGTTCACATCCTTGGTCTTGATGATTTTGTGATCTTCTTCGTGACCATCGGCGAACTTGGCTTTCTCGCCGGTCGTGATATGCGTCAGCAGACGTTTTTCGG
>JACMLV010000505.1 GCA_014379395.1 Burkholderiaceae bacterium | reverse complement strand
TCGACGTCGGTCGGGTTGCGCGCGGCCTTGGTGAAAGCTTCCAGCAGGTAGTCGATCTCGTCGTCCGACATGGCCAGGCCGAGGTCGGTGTTCGCCGCCACCAGCGCGGCCTTGCCGGCGCCCAGCACGTCGATCGATTCGAGCGGCCGCGCTTCCAGGGCGCGGAACAGGTCGGCGGCCTGGTCGGGGTGGCGCAGCACGCTTTCCGTCATGCGGTCGTGCAGCAGCGCGGCGACTTCCCGCGCCTCGTCCGCTGTGAACTGCTTGGCGGCGCCGAGGCTGCTGCCCAGGATGCCCGCCTTCAGGTTGATGCGGAAGGCGACGCCGCGCTCGACGCGGTGGATGTGCGCCATGCCGCAGTTGTGCGCGATGTCGGTCGCCTTCGAGGCCCACGGCGAGATGGTGCCGAAGCGCGGAATGACGAAAAATTCTTCGCACACGCCCTCTTCCACAGCCGGCTCGGCCGCGTCGCCATAGGTCAGCAGCGCGTCGAGACGATTGATGTCGTCCTGCGTCAGGGGCTGGGAGGCGTCGATGAAATGGATGTAGCGGGCCTGGACCGAGGCAACGGCGGGCAGCACGGCCTGCAATTGGGTCAACAGGCGCTGGCTACGGAAAACGGACAGGGCATTGGAACCCGGCAGAATCAACATGGTTGGAAGGTGGTTGATGCAGCGTGGCTGCGGGTTGAAAATAGAGATGGCAGATGGCATTGCAAAAAAACGTATGCCGGGATTATACCCGTTTGCATGCCTTTCAGGCAGTCCGGACGAGGCCGGAATGACGCCCGCGCGCGCGATTGCGGCGACTTTTTGGCATTTTCAGTATGCTTGGAGTATGCTTAACGGCAATTTTAGTTGTCACTTTTGTTGACATACCCTTGGCCACACCTTGACCGGCGCGCTTGCCGACCCGCTTGCCAACCCGCGGCGAGCGTCGGCGCGGCAGTCGAAGCAGCACATTCATGCATTCTTGCAAGGACCAGTCGATGACGGAACCCAGCGATCTATCAATCTTAATCATCGACCCCAACCCGCGCATGCGCTCGAGCCTGCAGGGCACGCTGAGCCAGGCGTCGATCAACCGCATCGACTACGCGTCCAATGCCGCCGCCGCCGTGCGCCTGTTGAACGCGAAGAGCTTCGACATCATCCTGTGCGAGTACGAGCTGGGCGACGGCGTCAGCGGCCAGGACGGCCAGCAGCTGCTGGAAGACCTGCGCCGCAACAAATTGATCGGCGCTTCCACCATCTTCATCATGCTGACCTCGGAGGCCGTGCCCAGCAAGGTGGTCGGCACGGCCGAACTGACGCCGGCCGACTACATCCTCAAACCGTTCACGCTCGATTTGCTCGGTTCGCGCATCGCCCGCGCCATCGAGCGGCGCCGCGTGTTCATGCCGGCCTACCAGTTGCTCGAACAGGGCCGCCAGCAAGAGGCGATCGAGGCCTGCCTCGCCGGCGAGGCCGACAATCCGCGCTACGGCGCCGATTTCGCGCGCCTGCGCGCCGAACTGCATCTCCAGCTGGGCCAGGCCGAGCAGGCCGAACAGATTTATCTCGACGCGATCGGCGCGCATGGCGCCGACTGGGCCCATTTCGGCCTGGCGCGCGCGCTGTTCGCGCGCCAGCGCTTTGACGAGGCGCGCGCCAGCCTGAGCGAGCTGATCACCCGCAATCCGCGCCTGATGGCGGCCTACGACATGCTGGCCAAGACCCACGAGGCGCTCGGCGAAACCGGCGCCGCGCAGCAGGTGCTGGAGGACGCCGTCAGCATTTCGCCGAACGTGGTGCAGCGTCTGCGCCATCTGGGCGGCGTGGCGCAGGCGGCCGGCGACATCGGCGCGGCCGAGCGCGCGTTCCGCCAAGTCGTCACGAAGGTCAAATATTCCGAATTCCGCGACCCGGAAGACCACCTGAACCTGGTCAAGGCCCTAGTCAGCAAGGGCGACGCCGACCAGGCCGGCAGCGTGATCCGCGATTTGGAGCGCACCTCGCGCGGCAGCCCGAACGTGGCGACCTGCAGCGCCATCGCCGCCGGGCTGCTGCTCGAACTGAACGGCAACGCGCGCGGCGCGGCCAACGAATTCACCCTCGCCGCCGAGACCGTCGGCACCGCCAAGGGCCTGTCGAGCCGGCTGCGCGTCGGGCTGATGCACAACTGCCTCGAGCACCAGCTCGACCACGCCGCCTCGAACGTCGTGCTGAGCTTGATGAACGACGCCGACAACGCCCTCACGGTCGAGCAGGCTGGGGGGCTGTTCGCGCAGGCCGGCCGCCCCGACCTGGCGCGCGAGATCGGCGTGAAAGTCGAGCAGCAGGTCGCGACGATGATGAGCGAGGCGGCCGAGAAAAGCCGCCAGGGCGAATTGCGCGAGGCGGTCGCGCTGCTGGCGCGCGCGGTGCGCAAGATGCCCGCCAACGTCGACTTGTTGCTCACTTCGGTCGAGGCGATCCTGGCCCAGATCAACGCGTTCGGCTGGGAGGCGCCGCTGGCCGAGCAGGCCGCCGAGCAGATGCACACCGTCGCCCGCCTCGATCCGGCGCAGCCGGCGCTGACAGCCCTGCACGAGGGCTACGCGAGGGCGCAAGCCAAGTACGGCATTTCGACGTGGGCTTGAATAGGCTGGCTTGAAATTCGCGTTAATGCCTCATACGCCGCGGAGCGATCCAAATTCGCTCCGCGCCGATGAAAGCTCGACACCCGCAATTGGAGGAAAACCTGGTTTATGGCTTATGCTTCCTGGTCCGACAACTTAAGCGTTGGCAACGTCTTCATCGACGCCGGCCACCGCAAGATGTTCGACATCATCAATTGCCTGCACGACGCGATGCGCGCGCAACAGGGACAGGATGTGCTCGAGCAGGTGCTGTTCGACCTGGTCGTCTACACCAAGGGCCATTTCATGCGCGAGGAAGACTACATGAAGACGATCGGCTTCCCCGGCCTGGATGCGCACCGGCAAGAGCATGAGCTGCTGCTCTGGAAGGTGATCGAGCAACACAATAAGCTCAAGGCCGGCAAAACCAATATGTCGATCGAAGTGGCCGAATTTTTGGGCGCCTGGCTGACCGATCACATCCAGGGTTCGGACATGCAAATGGCCAGCTTCGCCGCAGAGCGGAAGAAGCGCGCCGCGCCCGAGGTCGCGCCCTCGTGGACGGTGCGGCAGTTGGCGGATTGGAAGGAATGAAACGCCGCCCATCAAGGCAGGCGCGGTTGTAAGGGCGCTCGTTCTGGTGGATAATGACGGCCCATGAACGATACCACCACACTCCCCCCTTTGCCCGACCATCTGTCGATCGATCCACGCAGCCCGCATCACGTCGCCGCCGCGTTCGAACACGACATCGGCATCAAATTCAACGATAAAGAGCGCTCGGACGTCGAGGAATATTGCGTCAGCGAAGGCTGGATCAAAGTCCCCGCCGGCAAGTCGGTCGATCGCAAGGGCCGCCCGATGCTGATCAAATTAAAAGGCAAGGTCGAAGCGTTTTACCGCTAAGCCGCGTTTCAGTTTCAACCTCAGGGCTTTCCCCCGCATGATCGCGCCCGCCATCCGGCCGGCGCCCTCCTCTTCACTTCACACCATCATCTTGTGACGACTCGGGCGGCCCGTATCCGCCGCCGCCCGGCGTCTCGATGACGAACACATCCCCGGCCCGCATTGCCACCTTGCCGATATGCGCCAGCGGTTCGAGCGAACCATCGGCGCGCCGCACGCTGTTGCGCCCGAGCGCGCCGGGCGCGCCGCCGGCCATGCCGAACGGCGCCACGATCCGGTTGTTCGACAAAATCGCCGCCATCATCGGCTCCAGAAAGCGCAGCTTGCGCACCGCGCCGTTGCCGCCGCGCCAGCGCCCGGCGCCGCCCGAGTCGGCGCGGATCTCGAAGCTTTCCAGCCGCACCGGGAAGCGGAATTCCAGGATTTCCGGATCGGTCAGGCGCGAGTTCGTCATATTCGTTTGCACGACGTCGGTGCCGTCGAAACCCGGCCCGGCCCCCGAGCCGCCGGCGATGGTTTCGTAATATTGGTAACGCTCGTTCCCGAAAGTGAAATTGTTCATCGTGCCCTGGCTGGACGCCATCGCGCCGAGCGCGCCATATAAGGCGTTGGTGATGCAGGTCGAGGTCTCGACGTTGCCCGACACCACCGAGGCCGGATAGGACGGATTCAACATCGAGCCGGGCGGGATGATCACGCGCAACGGCTTCAGGCAACCGGCGTTGAGCGGGATGTCGGCGTCGACCAGGGTGCGGAAGACGTACAGCACGGCCGCCATGCAGACCGCCGCCGGCGCGTTGAAGTTGTTCGGCTGCTGGCTTGACGTGCCGCCGAAGTCGATCTCGGCGCTGCGACTGGCGGCGTCGACCCGGATCGCGACCCGGATCCGGGCGCCGTTGTCGAGCCGCACGGCGAAGGCGCCGTCGCTCAGCGCGCCGATCACGCGCCGCACCGCCTCCTCGGCGTTGTCTTGCACGTGGCCCATGTAGGCCTGCACCACGCCGAGTCCGAAATGGTCCACCATCTTGCGCAGCTCGTCGACGCCCTTCTGGTTGGCCGCCACCTGGGCGCGCAGGTCGGCCAGGTTTTGCTCGATGTTGCGGGCCGGGTGGCGCGCGCCGGCCAGCAAGGCGCGCGTGTCGGCCTCGCGCAGGGCGCCGCTGGCGCCGTCGATTAGCTTGAAGTTGGTGATCAGGACGCCCTCCTGCTCGATGCTGCGCGAGTCGGGCGGCATCGAGCCGGGCGTGGTGCCGCCGATGTCGGCGTGGTGGCCGCGCGAGCCGACGTAGAACAGGATCGCCGCGCCGGCCTCGTCGAACACCGGCGAGATCACGGTGACGTCGGGCAGATGGGTGCCGCCGTGGTACGGGTCGTTGAGCATGAAGACGTCGCCCGGACGCATCGCGCCGGCGTTGTCGCGCATGACGGTTTTGATGCTCTCGCCCATCGAGCCCAGGTGCACCGGCATGTGCGGCGCGTTGGCGATCAGGTTGCCGCCGGCGTCAAAAATGGCGCAGCTGAAGTCGAGCCGCTCCTTGATGTTGACCGAGTGCGCGGTGTTTTGCAGGCGCAGCCCCATTTGCTCGGCGATCGACATGAACAGGTTGTTGAAAATTTCCAGCATCACCGGATCGGCGCTGGTGCCGATCGCGCGCCGCGGCGGCGGCGCCTCGACGCGAGTGAGTACCAGATGGTCCTGCGGCGTCACCTCGGCCTGCCAGCCCGGTTCGATCACGGTGGTCGCGTTGGCCTCTGCGACGATGGCCGGGCCTTTGACGATGTCGCCCGGCCGCAGCGATGCGCGCGGAAACAAGCCGGCGTCGCGCCAGGCGCCGCCGCAATACATCGGCACAACATTCAACGGTTCCAGCGCGGCCGGGCGCGGCGCGTGGTTTGGCGGCGCCTCGGCCGGCGCGTCCGACTTGCCGATCGCCTCGACCGAGACCGCTTCGACGATCAGTGCGCGCGCCGGCATCAGGAAGGAAAAGCGTTTCTTGTAGGCCGCCTCGAACTGGGCCTGCATTGCCGCGTTGGTGTCGAACAGGACGATCAGGGCCGAATCGGTGCCCTCGTAGCGCAGGTGGACGCGCTCGATCAGCCCGATGCGCGCCGCCGCCACGCCCTGCGCGAGCAGGTCGGCGCGGGCTTGCTCGCCCAGCTCGACCAGCCGGCTTGTCAACTCGGGCCGGGCCTTGTCGTCCAGCCGCGCCTCGACCGCCGCCTCGCGCAGCGCGCTCTGGTCGGCCAGGCCCATGCCATAGGCCGACATCACGCCGGCCAGCGTGTGGATGAAGACGCGGCGCATGCCGAGCGCGTCGGCCACCAGGCAGGCGTGCTGGCCGCCGGCGCCGCCGAAGCTGGTCAGCGTGTACTCGGTCACGTCGTGGCCGCGCTGCACGGAAATCTGCTTGATCGCGTTGGCCATGTTGCCGACCGCGATGTCGATGTAGCCTTCGGCCACCTGTTCCGGCGCCGGCGTCCGGCCGGTGGCGGCGCCGATCTCGGCGGCCAGCGCGGCGAACCGGCGCCGCACCGCGTCAAAGTCGAGCGCCTCGCTGGCGCTGGCGCCGAACAATTTCGGAAAGTGCTCGGGCTGGATTTTGCCGAGCATGACGTTGCAGTCGGTCACGGCGAGCGGGCCGCCGCGGCGGTAGCTGGCCGGGCCGGGATTGGCGCCGGCGCTGTCGGGGCCGACCCGGTAGCGGCTGCCGTCGAAGTGCAGGATCGAGCCGCCGCCGGCCGCCACGGTGTGGATGCTCATCATCGGCGCGCGCATGCGCACGCCGGCCACTTGGGTCTCGAACACGCGCTCGAACTCGCCGCAGTAGTGCGACACGTCGGTCGAGGTGCCGCCCATGTCGAAGCCGATCACGCGCTCGAAGCCCGCCTGCACGCTGGCGCGCGCCATGCCGACGATGCCGCCGGCCGGGCCGGACAGGATGCTGTCCTTGCCCTGGAAACTGCGCGCGTCGGTCAGGCCGCCGTTCGACTGCATGAATTGCAGCGCCACGCCGGGCAGCTCAAAGGCGACCTGGTCGACGTAGCGGCGCAGGATCGGCGACAGATAGGCGTCGACGACGGTGGTGTCGCCGCGGGCGACCAGCTTCATCAGGGGGCTGACCCGGTGCGACACCGAGATTTGCGTGAAGCCGATCGCGCGCGCGATCGCCGCCACCCGCGCCTCGTGCCGGGTGTGGCGGTAGCCGTGCATGAAGACGATCGCCAGCGAACGCAGGCCCTGCGCATACAGCGCTTGCAGCGCGGCGCGGGCGGCGGGAACGTCGAGCGGACGCACCAATTCTCCGTGCGCGCCGATGCGCTCGTCGATTTCGATCACTTGGCTGTAGAGCAGTTCGGGGAGCACGATATGGCGCGCGAACAAGCGCGGCCGGTTCTGGTAGGCGATGCGCAAGGCGTCGCGAAAGCCGCGCGTGATGGCCAGCGCGGTCGGCTCGCCGTTACGCTCGAGCAGCGCGTTGGTGGCCACCGTGGTGCCCATCTTGACCGCCTCGATGGCGCCGGCCGGCACCGCTTCTCCGGCGGCCAGGCCCATCAGGTGGCGGATGCCGGCGATGGCCGCGTCGCGGTACTGGCCGGGACTGTCCGAGAGCAGCTTGTGGGTCGCCAGGGCGCCGTCCGGGCGCCTTGCCACGATGTCGGTGAAGGTGCCGCCCCGATCGATCCAGAATTGCCAGTCCATGCTGCCCCGCCGCGTTTGTCCAGACGATATTGTAGACGCTCGCGGCCCGCCTTTAGTCGGCGCCCGAGGCGGGAAAGCTGGCTCAGGACGGCTCGATTGCGTTACACTTCTTCCGGGCCCGGCTGGCAGCCCTGACCTTTGCCTACCTTCAATCAATAACAGGAGTTTTCATGAAATTCATTTCCATCGCGTTCGCCGGTCTGGTTGGCACCCTGGGGCTCGCTTCGTTCAGTGCATCGGCCGCGGACGATGTGAAAACCGTCGCCGCGATCAATCAAAACAGCGCTACGCTGGTTGGCAAGACGGTCAGCGTGCAAGGCAAGGTGGTGAAGGTCAACAACGGCATCATGGGCCGCAATTTCGTCCACGTGCAAGACGGCACGGGCGACGCCAAGACCAACAATCTGATCTTCACGAGCAAGCAGACCGCCGCCGTCGGCGATCAGGTCGCCGCCTCCGGCGTGGTGGTGTTGAACCGCGACTTCGGCAGCGGCTACATGTACCCGTTGCTGATCGAAGAAGCGACGATCGCGCCTAAGAAGTAAAGCCGGCGCGGGACGATTCGCCCGTTGATCGCCACGGGGGATCGAACCCGCCCTCATCGACACCCCCGGCCGGGCCGGGGGCCGGCTTGCCGGGCAAGTTAGATCAACTGGGTATTCCCGCTTTTTGGCACACCCTGATTTGACTTGTAGTCACCCAACTCGACTTGCGTCACCAAGATCGCATGCAAATTCGCGTAGGCGGTTTTGGCCGCGGTGGTGAAATTTGACGATTCGATATGTGAAGGATGGGCGCTCTGCTTGCGGTAATAGGTGGTCGCGGCCAACACGCCCGAGCTCATTTTTTGCGTCATGTAATCTGCCATAGTCTTCTCCCTGTTGAAAAAATAAAAAACAATGTCGTCCCAAGCGCCTCCAGGCGCCGGGTTCTATTTCAAGCCGCCCCCCGCAACGGCGGGTGAGCGGTGAAATTGTGTCGCGCCGGGCATCGATCGCTGCTCCCGAGTGCCGAACACTTCGGTTGCGACCCCGATCACATACGGTGCGTTGGTGTTGTCGCAAAAGGTCAGCGCGCCACCGCCGGCGCGGATCTCGGTTTGTTCGCTGTCAAAACAAAAGCCGCCGATATTGAGCACGGCATCATCGGCCGCCCCGGCCACCGCCGCGCACAGGTCCAATTGCTCCGGTTCGAGATGGATCGTCACCGTCCGCCCAAGCGCGACAAGAATCTGCGACGTGCGCACATTGAGCATGCCATTCGGGCCGAACAGGGGTTTGTTGGCGAGCGCCGAATCCGGATCGATCCGGTCGCTGAAGCCGCTGACCATCGCCGAGTCATACCAGCGGCCCGGCTGGACCCGGAACATCTGCGCCGACTGCGCCTTGAACTCGATGTGCGTGTCGCCGGGCAGCAAGCGCCGGCGCCAGGCGGCGCTGGCCGCCGATGCCTGCGAGCGCGCCGGGGCCCGCACCGCGGCGCCATTTTTGCCCGCCGCCGCGCCGGCGCACTGGTGGATGCCGAAAAATGGCGCCGCGCCGCCGGCCGCCGGTTCGTGCGGGTCGGACGTCGAAAATAGCTGGCCCGCCGATGCCAATGGCAAATCAAGGCAGAACCGGATTTGCTCCGGCTTGGCTTGCGTCAGGCTTTGCAGGCTTGCCAGCATGAAATCATTGAGTCCCGGCGAGATGCGGTAGCCGGGCCAGCTACCGCCCGCGCCGTCCGTCATCGTCTCTTGCGCCAATTTGTCGCGGGCGGCGTCAACCAGCCGCGCGTCCGGCGACGCGGCCTTGAGCGCGTTGATAAACGCGGCGTACTGGCTGTACCAGCTCTTGCCCGGCACGTAGGCGGACGACGCATAGTCGGGCATCGTATCGGCCCAGTTGTACACGTTCGCCACGATCTGGGCGCCAGGCACGCCGGCATGCGGCAAGCCCGTATAGTCGATGTTTTCCCAGTCGGCCACGCTCAGTCCGCTGCCGAACTTGAAGCCGTCGCCATGAATGTCGAACAGCGACTGCGCCGCCAGTTCCCGCGCAAAGGCCGACCAGAGCCGGCTTTGCCCGGGCGCCCGCGTGCGCGCGGCCGCCTTGCCAGCGGCGGCGGACGCCGGCTTTCCCAGCGTGGCCAGATAAGCCAGCAACAGCATGGTTTGGCGCCTGCGCATTTGCATGTCGGTCGGTTCCGTCAAACGGGGTGAAAAGGCCGGGCGCCAAGACGCGGGCGCTCGCGCCGCCCGCGTCTTGGCCGGTTTCGCTTACGCCGCCGGGGTGCCCAGGCTGATCGGCACGATGCCCAACACCTTCGGCGAGTTGGTGTTGTCGGTGATCGTCACCGACGTGCCATCGGCGGACATCGTCACGTCGCTGGTGAATTTGCTCGCACCCTGGGCGTGATTGGCCTGGGCGCTCCAGCAGAAGCCGCCGACCGAGACGCTGCTCGAGCTGTTTTGCTGCATTTGCGTGTACAGCTTCTCGATGCTGGCCTTGGACGAGGTGAGCGTGACGGACGGCTTCAAGACCACCAGGATCTGGCCGGCGCGCTGGTTCAGCACGCCGTCTTTGCCGAACAAAGGCTTGTTCGCCAGCGCCGAGTTCGGTGAAATCTGGTCGCAGAAATCGGACAGCATGCTCGATTTGAACCACGGGCCGGGGGTGATGGTGAACAGCTGCGCCGCCTGCGCGGTGTAGGTCATGGTCATGCCTTCGACCAGGCTGGTGTAATCCTGCGCGCCCTCGGACTGCGAATACGAAGCCGATGCCGAGCCGCCCCAGAGGAACGCGCTGTACGAGGCGCCGCCGGAGATGTCGAGATATTTGCTCGTTTCCAGGCTGGTCGAATTCGAATCGTCCAGCGTGAAGGTCATGTCAATGGCGGGGCTGGCGCCGTCGCTCAGCGTCTGCAGGGCCGAGACATACCAGTCGTTCAAGCCGGACGTGATGCTGTAGGCCGGGTAGAGATTGCCGTCCAGCCCCTTCAGGCCGTTGCCCGCCGAGTTGCTCAGCGCGACGGCGGCCTGGGCGCCGGAGATGGTCTTGTAGTCGGGGCCGCCGACCGCCGCCAGGGCCTGGTTGAACTTGGTGATCTGGGCGGCCAGCTGGCTTTGATCGGCGTCCAGGGTTTCGGCCCAGCCGCTATCGCTATACCACTGCTGGAACGTCTTTTGGACTTCCACCGGGGCGCTCGACTGGGCGGTGTTGAAGGTGCCCCAATCGGAGTAGAGCTTGGTGCTGTCGGCGCTCAGCGTCCGCTGGGCCTTGCCGACGTTGACCGCATAGCCGTCGGCGATTTGCTGCAACGCCGCATTGCCGCCCTTGAGCTGGAGCGCATACAGGAACGCCTGGTACTGGTCGTAAAAATTGAGCGCAGACGGCGCATACGCGGGCGCCCATGCGGGCATCGTGTTGGCCCATTTTTCCAGCGCCGCGACGACCACCGTGCCGACCGCCGGCGCGTTCGCCGAAGCCGGAAGGCCGGTGACGTTCATGACTTCCCAATCCGCGTTGCTAAGGCCGCTAACGGCCATGAAGGTCGCCGGATCCAGGCCCTTGCCGGCGCTCGATGCATTCAGTCCTTGGACGAATTTTTGCCACATTGCTTGAGATTGATTTGCCATGTTTGTTGCTCCTAAATGGTTGGGATTCGATAGTCGGGAAACTGCCACATCGTCATCCCCGAAATATGTCTCTCTTGGAATCATGATGTGCGTCAATCATCCAGTTTTCGCCATTGGAGGTCCATTACACGGCATTACACGGCATTACACGGCATTACGGGCCGTGGCGCGCGCCCGGCCTGGGCGGACGCCACGCCGCCGTCAAAGAAACAGCGGGGCCGGGTTGAGCGCGTGTTCCGCCTTGGGCTGGGCCAGCCAGCCCATCGCCCGCGGCACCGAATACAGACGGCCGGCGCCGAAACGCGGCCAGAAATGACGCAGTCCCGGCACGATCGCCTGCACCACGTTCAGTCCGATGTCGGGACGGGTCTTGTCGACCACCAGCAGCTCCATCCCGCGCGCTGCCAGCAGCGCGACGCAGTGCGCGATGTCGGCTTGCAGATCGACCCCGCCGACGCTGGACAAATCGGCGGCGCGGCGCTGGCCGCGCTCGGGCGACGGGAACAGGAAGCCGGTGTCGTTCATCTTGGCGCGATCCCACGGCGCCGGGCTATCGCCGGCCGGATCGAACAGCTGATTGACCTCGGTCAAGGCGCGCTGCACGGCCAGCCGCCCGTTCAGGTGGCAGCCGAAACCGATCGCATAGCGCCGTTCGGCGCGCTGGTGCGCGAGCGCGGCGCAGACCGGAATGCCCAAGTCGTGCGTCAGGTCCAGCACCCACAGGTCCCAGCCGATGGCTGCGTAGTCGAGCGCCAGCCGGTCGAAATAGGGATCGCCGAAACTGGCCAGGTCGATCTGCGGCAGGTCGATCTGGTTGTACCACCAGACCGCCGTGGCGTCGCGTTCCACCAATTCCAGAAAACCTTGCAAGATCGCCTCTTCGCGGCAATTGCCGGCCGCCGCGCCATTCGGATTATGGATGCCATAGGCGGCGCCGGCGGCGCCGGGCGCCTCGGCGAAACAATACGTGAGCGGGACGTAATGTTGTTTTCCGCTGGTGAGCGACCAGGCCGGCGTCCAGTCGATCACGGTGTCGGGCCCGAAGCGCAGCGGCACCTGCTTGCGCCTGTCATCGGTGAGCGAATTGATGGCGTCGCGGTTATCGTATTGCCATTCGCTAAAATTTTGCAGCGCGCCAAAATCGATCGCCCGCTCGCCGAGCGTGTTCATGCTGCCGCGCACGCTTGCCTCGTCGCCCTGGTACACCCCGCTAAAGCGCTCGAGCGCTTCGCACAAGGCGCTCGCGCGCGCCTGCTCGTCGGTCTGACCCTTGCCGGCACAGATCTTGTCGAAGCCGTTCCCGCGCGGGATCTCCTGCGGGCAGACCAGGTAGCCGGCCACATACACCTTGCGCGCGCCGGCATGACGGCGTGGCATCGGATGCAGATAGGCGATCGGGCCGCTGACCGCGCTGATCAGATGCTGGTATTGCTCGAAGGTCTGGACCGGGTCGCGCCGCCGGTAGCCGCCGTCGCGGCACAGCAGGTCGCGCACCGATTGTGGTTCGGGGAACACCTCGGCCTGGCGCCGCATCAGCTCCGGCTCGCCGCAGCACGGGCATTGCGGGCGCTTCACCACCGCGTGCCGTTTCGACTCCATGGTGGCGAGGTCGAGCGTCAACAAGGCGTGCGCGAGCGGATTTTTGTCTTGTCTTAATGCAAACATGCCGGCGATGATGGCCGCCGCCAAGCCATAGGTGGCTTGCTTGCTGGAGGCGCTCACGGCCAGGGGCAGGTGGCAGCCGGCGGCCGAATGCACGCGCGCGATCAAGGCTTCGACCGGGTGGTTGGTCCTGACCCAGAACTGCAGGCAGGCCAGGCAACTGCCGTGGCGCGCATCGATCAGCGGGCCGACCGAGGGCGTCGCGCCGGTCGGCTTGACCAGCAGCAGCGGCGCCTCGGCCGCGGCGGCGCGGCGCGCCATGCCCAGTAGTTCGGGGCGCAGATGGTCGTCGGTCAGCGCAATGTGCAAGCGCCCGCTTTCCACCATCCGAATGCCGCTCGCCGCCAGGGTCTGGGCCAGCGGCTCGGGGTTCAGCGCGCCGACGCTGTCGATCGACACCGTCAAGTCGGCCAAACCGGCCAGCGCGGCGGCGCCATCGGCGCCCATCAGTTCCCAGAAGGCCAGCGCCGAGGCCGGCTGAGCGGCCGCGCGCGCCGTCACGTATCCCTTTCCGGCCAGCTGCTCGAGCGCGCCAAGCACCTCGCGCGGCGCCAGCGCCGGT
>JACMLV010000504.1 GCA_014379395.1 Burkholderiaceae bacterium | reverse complement strand
GGGCGGTTGGCTGCTGGCGCGCCGGGCGCGCCGGCAATTGCCGTAGTTGCGCCGACGTGAACGGCTTGGGCAGGGTGCCCAACAGCGTCGCGCCGTAGCCGCGCGCGACGCTGGCGGCGCACTCGAGCAGTTCCGGCTCCAGCACCGACATCAGGATGACGCCGCGCACCGGCCATTTCACGGCGCGGCGCATGAATTCGATGCCGTCCATGCCGGCCATTTTCAGGTCGGTGACGACGACGTCGAACGGCAGCGCGGCCTGGAACATCGTTGTATACAGCACGCGCTGGATCGGGTCGTCATCCAGAAGCAGGATGCGCAAGGCCGACAGGTCGGCGCGCGTCTTGCCCGACTCGCATCCGGCGCCGAGGAAGGGGTCGATTGGTGTGCATCGCATAAACAACCTTTGCTGGGCTGATCGGCTTCGTCGTCCGGCCGGCGCGGCGCGATGCCGCTGCGGCCGCACACTGCCCGTAATTAGAACTGCTCCCATTCCTCGCTGGCGGCCACGCCGGCCGCCTTGAGCGCGGTGCCGCGTGCGGGGCGATTGGCGCCGGTTGCCGCCTTCGGCGCGCTGGACGCGAGCGCGATCTTGGCCTTGGCCGGCGGCGCCTTGCGCGCTGCCGGCGCGCCCGCCTCGAGCTTGAAGGTGCCGACCACCCGGGCCAGTTCGCCGGCCTGGTCGTGCAGCGATTCGGAGGCCGCCGCCGCCTGCTCGACCAGCGCCGCGTTTTGCTGCGTCACGCCGTCCATTTCGGTGATCGCCCGGTTGACCTGCTCGATGCCGGCGCTTTGTTCGACGCTGGCGGCCGAGATCTCGCCCATGATGGCGGTGACGCGCTTGACGCTGTCGACGACCTCGGTCATGGTGGCGCCGGCCTCGCCGACCAGCTTGCTGCCCGCCTCGACCTGGCTGACCGAGTCGCCGATCAGCTCCTTGATTTCCTTGGCCGCGCCGGCCGAGCGTTGCGCCAGGTTGCGCACCTCGGTGGCGACGACGGCGAAGCCGCGCCCCTGCTCGCCGGCTCTAGCCGCCTCCACCGCGGCGTTCAGGGCCAGGATATTGGTCTGGAAGGCGATGCCGTCGATCACGCCGATGATGTCGACGATCTTCTTCGACGAGGCGTTGATCGAATCCATCGTGCGCACCACGTTTTCGACGATGGCGCCGCCCTTGACGGCCACGTCGGTGGCCGTCTCGGCCATCCGGTTGGCCTGGCGCGCGTTGTCGGCGTTCTGGCGCACGGTCGAGGTCAGCTCCTCCATCGAGGACGCGGTTTCCTCCAGCGCGCCAGCTTGCTGCTCGGTGCGCGAGGACAGGTCCAGGTTGCCTTGCGAAATTTCGCTCGACGCCGTCGCGATCATCTCGGTGCCGCTGCGCACCTGGCCGACGATGTTTTGCAAGTTGGCGTTCATGTCCTTGAGCGCCTGCAGCAGCTGGCTCGTCTCGTCCTTGCCGGTGACCTCGATGCGGGCGCTCAAATCGCCCGCCGCGACCGTCTGCGCCACCCGCACGGCGAGCTTGACCGGGCCGGTGATCGAGCGCGTCGCCAGCCAGGCCAGCAGGGCGCCGAGCGCCAATGCCGTGCCGGCCAGGGCCAGCATCAGCAGGCGCGCGCGGTCATACGCGCCGCGGGCGGCGGCGGCGTCGCGTTCGCCATGCTTTTCCTGCAGATCAAGGTCGTCCTGCAAGGCGTCCAGCCATTGCTGGGTGGCCGGGCCGGCCTGCTTCATCATCGTCTGCGCCGCCTCGGCGTTGTTATTGGCCTTGGCGAGCTCGATCACCTTGTCGTTGAACGGACGCGCCGCGTTTCTCAAGGCGTCGATGCGCGAGCGCAAGGCTTGTCCCGCCTCGTCGGCCGGGGTGCTGGCCAGCGTGTTCACGGCCTTGTCGTACTTGGCGCGCGCGGCCTCGATTTTCTTGAACTCCTCGGCCATCTGCGCCTCGTCGGTGAGAATGATCAGGGTGCGCATCACGCGCGAGACGACGTGGACGGAACCGGTCATGTCTTGCAGCAAGCCCATCTTGTAGATGTTGCCTTGCACGATGCCGTCCAGGTTGCCCTGGATTTTGGCCATGCTTTGGATGCCGGTCGCCGTCAGGCCCAGCATCAGGGTCAATACCATGCCGAAGGCGAGGCCGAGGCGGGTGCCGATTTTCAGGTTGGCGAGGTTCATTTTTTATCTCCTTGTTATTGTCTGGAAGGGGGTTGGCCGGCCATGGCGGCGCCGTCGGCGCCGTCGGCGCTGTCGGCGCCGTCGGCGACGACGGCCGGGATCACGCCCATGCTCGGGCTCGCCATCAGGCGCGCCAGGTCGATCAGGATAAGCATCCGCTCGCCGACCGTGGCGAGGCCGATCAGGTGCTCGGTGTCGAGCAGGCCCGACATCTGCGGCGGCGGCTTGATCTGCTCGCGGCTCAGCGCGATCACGTCCGAGACGCTGTCGACCACCATGCCGATCACGCGGCCGCCGACGTTGACG
>JACMLV010000503.1 GCA_014379395.1 Burkholderiaceae bacterium | reverse complement strand
GTCGTGCTGCAAAGCCGCACCACCTACCTGATCGCCGCGCCGCTGCTGCTGTACGGCGCCTGGCGCCTGCTTCGCGCGCGTCGCCACGGCTGGCGCCGCGTCGCGCTGGCGCTGCTGGCGCTGGCGCTGGTCGGCGCCGCGCTCGGCCTGTCGCCGCGCATGCAGCAGCGCCTGCTGGCCAGCCAGGGCGAGATCGCGCGCTACGCCGGACAGGGCGAGCCGACCTCGATGGGGGTGCGGCTCGAGCTGTGGAAGCGCAGCGCGCCGATCATCGAAGCGGCGCCGTGGTTCGGCCACGGCCTCGGCCAATGGCGCCTGGCGTATCAGCGCCAGGCCAGCGCCGCCGGCGTCGACGCCGGCTTCCTGATGGGCCACCCGCACCAGGAAGCCTTGCTCATCCTGAGCGAGGAAGGCATAGTCGGCTTCGCCGTGTTCGCCGCCCTGCTGGTCGGCCTGGCGCGCCACATCCGGCGCCTGGCGCGGCCGCCGCGCGACTTCTACAACTGCCTGCTGATCATCTACGTCACCGCCGGCCTGGCCAACTGCCTGCTGGTCGTTTTCTCCCACCGACACCTATTCCTTATGCTATTAGCCTGCCTGCCCCTGGCCGCCAAGCCCGGCGCCGACGCCGTCGGCGCCGAAGCGAGCGCCGCGTGATGCGCGCCTTCGACGACGTCACCGTCATCACGGTGACCTACAAGAGCGTCGGCATCGCGCCGGCGCTGGCCAAGACGCTCGAGCGCTACGCCAACGTGATCGTGATCGACAACGCCAGCGGCGACGCCACCGCCGCCACGCTGGCGCGGCTGCTGCCGCACGCGCGCGTGGTCGCCAACGCCGACAATGTCGGCTTCGGCCCGGCCAACAACCAGGCCGTCGCGCTGGCCGCCACGCCCTACGTGCTGCTGCTCAATCCCGATTGCGACATCAGCGTCGAGGCGCTGACCGCCCTGCGCGCCAGCGCCGAGCGCTATCCGAACGCCGCCATCGTCGCGCCGCAGGGCTGGCACGGGCCGCAGCATCCGCAGCCGTCCTACCGCCACGCCTTCTACGAGCGGCGGCCGCGCCAGCCGTACCGGATTCCCGACGGCACCTGCTCGGCCAAATGGCTGCACGGCTGCTGCCTGTTCATCCGCACCGAGGCGTTCCGCCGCTTCGGCGGCTTCGACGAGCGCTTCTTCCTGTTCTACGAGGACGACGACTTGTGCCTGCGCGCGCTGCAGGCCGGCTACGACTGCCTGCTCGAGCCGGCGGCGCAGGTGTGGCACGCCGGCGGCGGCTCGTCGACGCCGTCCTGGCGCATCGGCTTTCGCAAGCATTTCTTCCTGGTGCGCTCGCGCCACCTGATCATCGGCAAATACCTGGGCGCGCGCGCGGCGCGCCTGTACCGCGTCAAGATCGCGCTGACGGCGCCCTTGGCGACATTGTTTTATACCGTTTCCCTGCAACCGAAGCACGCGCTCAAATGGTTCGCGTGGGGCTGCTCGGCGTGGAAGATTAACTAG
>JACMLV010000502.1 GCA_014379395.1 Burkholderiaceae bacterium | reverse complement strand
GCCGCGCCGCCGCCCTCGGCGCTGGGACGGGTGGCGCTCGCCATCGGGCGATTGCTGTCGCCACACCGGGCCGTGCGGCCGGGCTTGCTGACCTGAATCATTGCACGGTGCGCGTCGAGGATCGGCGCGCCCGCCCCTTTTTCATGCGCCGGCCGGGCTGACGCGCCGAGCTGCTAGTTGGTCGCGAAGCAGTACAGCAGCCCCGCGCCGCCGGTCGCCACCAGGTTGTCCTGGCCGCAGCCGCGGCTTTGGTGCGCCGAGTTCCACGAGGTGTTGCCGCCGCCCGTGCGGTCGAAGTGGCCGACCTGCGCCGAGCCGGTCGCCGTGCTGCTGGTGTAGTTGCCGCAGGTGTGGTCGGCGCCGTCGGTGAAGGCGCGACCGTCGGGCTGCGAGCCGGTCAGGATGTCGTGCTCGTTCGGCTTGTCGCCGTTGCCCTTGACGGTCTGGTTCTTCTCGGTCAGCGCGGTCGAGCGGCTCAGGTTGCTGCCCAGGCGCGCCAACTCGTGCGTGTCGCCGTGCAGATGGGCCACATCCTTGGCCACCACCACGCCGCGCGCGTTGTGCCACGGCCCTTGCCCGATGCGGTCGCGCGCGTTCACGGCCGGCTTGCCATCAAGCGCCTGCGTGCTCAGGTAGGCGCGCCAGCTTTTACCGCTGCCGACCGCCTCGGCCAGCGTCTGGCAGTGCTTGTCGGCGCCCTCCAGCCCGCCCAGATCGGCACCCTTGCCCACCCCGACGCTGGTGACGAAGAAGCTGATCGGCGGCACCGGCTTGGCGGCGGCCGGGGCAGCCGGCGCGGCTTGCTGGGCGAAGGCCGGCAGCAGTGCCGCCAGCAAGGATGCGGACAAGGTGGAACGTACCAAAGCGTGTTTCAAAGCCATCACAATTTTCCCTTTTAAGTTGTCGTTTTATCGGCGCCGCCGACACATGGCGAAGCGGCCGCGACAGCCCTATACGCAGGGATCGTGCCCGTTATTTGACGGGCATCCGGCCAGTCAGCTGTTGCGCGGGCAGCAACTTGGCGCACCGGCCTGCGCGCTATGCAGCAGCGCGCTGTTGCGCCCGGCCCAGCGCCGGCGGCGGCGTCTTAGCGCCAATGCACCGCCGCGACGGCGGCTCACGCCGGTTTCCCCTTTGACAGACAAGGGTTTGCCCCGGGTCGGCGGCGCCGCACGCGGGCATTGGCATATTTCCTGCTGAAAGGGTAGCCAGAGGCGGCCCGCGCCTTGGCTGTTTCCAGAGCCGTCCGCGCCCGGCGCCGCCCCGTTTTCAGCCTCACCAACCCAAGGAGAAATGATGAAGAAGTACCTCAAAGCCCTGCTCGTCGTCGCGGTCGTTTCCGCCTCGGCCGGCGCCGTCGCCCAGCAGGCGCAACCAAAGCCGGAAACCCTGATCAAGTGGCGCCAGTCGGCGTTCCAGGTGCTGGCGTGGAGCAATGCGCGCATCAAGGCCAGCGTCGAGGGCCAGTACCACAAGGAGGACGTGATCAAGGCCGCCAACGCGACCGCGGCGATCGCCAACTCCGGCCTCGGCGCATTGTTCGCGCCCGGCACGGAAACCGGCAAGGGCTGGCACGACACCACCACCAAGCCGGAGCTGTTCAAGGACGGCAAGCGCGCCGCCGAGTTGTTCGGCAACTTCAACAAGGAAGCCAACGAGCTGGCCCGCGTGGCCAACACCGGCGACGCCGCCGCCGTCAAAGACCAGTTCGCCAAGCTGGGCAAGACCTGCAAGGCTTGCCACGACGATTTCAAGGCCAAGGATTAATTTGCCCAAGTTGTAACCGGGCGCCGGCGGCGCTGGTGTCCGGTGAGCGGCGGGCCGCGCCCCCGCCCCCGCTCCACCCCGAATTTTTCATCGGCCCGGCCCGCGAAGCCGCCGCCACCATCCGCCGCCCCGCCGGCCCCCGCATAGGAGAAAACGACATGCAACATCTACGCGTATGGGACTTGCCAACCCGCGTCTTCCACTGGTTGCTGGCCGCCAGCATTCCGGCCGCCCTGGTCACCGGTTACATCGGCGGCGACCTGATCGACTGGCACGGCCGCATCGCCCTGTTCATCCTCGGCCTGGTCACCTTCCGCGTCGTGTGGGGCTTCATCGGATCGAGCAGCGCCCGCTTCGCCAGCTTCGTGCGCGGCCCGCGCGCGATCCGCGCCTACCTGCGCGGCGAGTGGCGCGGCGTCGGCCACAACCCGCTCGGCGCGCTGTCGGTGATCGGCATGCTGGCCCTGATCGGCGTCCAGATCGGCACCGGCCTGTTCGCCAACGACGACATCGCCTTCCAGGGCCCGCTGGCCGATCTGGTCGGCAAGGAGCGCTCGAACCGCCTGACCCACCTGCACGCGCTGCTGCAATACGGCCTGATCGCCGCCATCGCGCTGCACGCGGCGGCCATCGTCTTCTACGTCCGCGTCAAACGCGAAACCCTGCTGCGCCCGATGCTAACCGGCTGGAAGGCGGTGCCGCGCGAGCATGCGCCGCCGGCGCACGAGCAGCATCACCACCAGTTCGGCAAAGCCAGCGGCCTGATCGCCTTCGTGCTGGCGACCAGCGTCGCCTCGGCCACCGTGTACGCGGCGGCCGGCGCGCTGCTCGAAGCGCCGCCGCCACCACCACCGGCCGCCACCCCGAGCTGGTGACGCCCCCCTTTTTCGCCCTTCCCACACCACCCAATCTGGAGATTCCATGCATCTGTTCCCCGCTCTCGGACTGACGGCCGCCCTGGCCGCCGCAGTCCTGCCCGCCCACGCCGCCACGCTCGAGGACGCGGCCGCCGCGCTCGGCGCCAACGGCACCAAGTCGCTCGCCTATTCCGGCACCGGCGACTGGTTCCAGTTCGGCCAGGCGCCCAATCCGAGCCTGCCCTGGCCGCGCTTCAACGTCACGCGCTACGCCGCCGACATCAACTTCGACACCGCCAGCGCCCGCGTGCAGATCACGCGCAGCCAGGCGCTGGAAGCCAAGCGCGAGCGGCCGGCCCCGGTCGAGCAGCGCGTCGACCAGTACGTGAGCGGCGCCAGCGCGTGGAGCGTGGCGACCGCGCCGG
>JACMLV010000057.1 GCA_014379395.1 Burkholderiaceae bacterium | reverse complement strand
CGCGACGCGCTCGAGCGGGCCGCCGGCGCCGCGCCGCGCGCCGCTCCCGACCTCTTGCATCTTGCCCCCGGTTGCTTGTGCTGCGCCGGCAATCTGGTTTTGCGTGTAAGCTTGAACCGTGTTTTGCGCCGGCGGCCGGAACAACTGTTCATCGGCCTGGCCGATCCGGCGCATCTGGAGCAGTTGCGCCGGTGGCTCTCCAGTGCGCCCTACGACAGCCTGCTGCACATCGACGCCGACCTGGCGCCGCTGGACGGGGCTTGAAATAGGGTGGGCCAACCCCACCTCGGTGCAGTATCACGAAGTGACCCCCGCCACTTTGATTTGAGTGAAGGACGCACAATGAATCTCATCTACAACAGCGAGCAATACAGCATCGTCGAATTCGGCGCCGACCGCGATTTGGAGGCCTTGCGCTTCGGCGGCTATGAAATCGTCGACAAGGGCTGCAAGCGCGAAACCTTCATTGCCGGCGCGCTGGCCCAGTCGTTCCGGCGCGACGTCAACGAACTGATCGCCAGCGAACCGAGCATGGAGGAGATCGACGAGTTCCTGGGCAGCTACGATTCCCTGATGAGCCAGCCCGTGTTGTTGCATTGAGAGTCTGAGAGTTGGCGGGGACGCCCTGTCCCCGCCCGCACCATCGTGGTAAGGTCTGCCTGTTGCGACAACTTGCGGGCGACCATGTGCCAACTCCTAGGAATGAACTGCAATGTCCCGACCGACATTGTGTTTAGCTTCACCGGCTTCGCCATGCGCGGCGGCCACACCGACACCCATCACGACGGCTGGGGCATCGCCTTCTTCGAGGGCGCCGGCGTGCGCCATTTCGTCGACCACCAGGCCGCCGTGGCCTCGCCGATCGCCGAGCTGATCAAGCGCTACCCGATCAAGTCGACCAACGTCATCGCCCACATCCGCAAGGCGACCCAGGGCCAGGTGGCGCTGGAGAACTGCCATCCCTTCGTGCGCGAACTGTGGGGCCGCTACTGGGTGTTCGCCCACAACGGCGACCTGAAGGATTTCGCGCCGACGCTCGACGGCGCCTACCGTCCGGTCGGCAGCACCGACAGCGAGCGCGCCTTTTGCTACCTGCTGCAGGAGTTGCGGGCCCGCTTCGGCGACACCGCGCCGGCCTTGGGGCCGTTGCGCGCCGCGCTCGCCGGCCTGATCGCCGAGATCGCCGCGCATGGCACCTTCAACCTGATGCTCTCGGACGGCACCGCCCTGTTCGCCCACTGCGCCACCAGCTTGCACTATGTGGTGCGGCGCTATCCGTTCGTCACCGCCAAATTGTCCGACGAGGACATCAGCGTCGACTTCTCGCAGGTGACCACGCCCAACGACCGGGTCGCCGTGATCGTCACCGAGCCGCTCACCACCAACGAGAACTGGACCCGCTTCGCGCCGGGGGAATTGAAGGTGTTCGTCGATGGCTTGCCGCAGGAAAAGGAAATCGATTAAAAATCTCGGACGAGTGAAATTTTTGCGGTGAAATATGGGCCGCGCGGCACGCTTTACGTTACAGAGGGTTTAAAATGGCCTGCTTGCGCCGCCAGCAAATCCCATCACTGAATGACCAAGATGATAGAAATTTCCAGCAACGCCATCACTCCCAAGCCTTTGCGCGTGCGCGAGTTCTATCTGGGGCGCCAGCCCATCCTCGACCGCAAGCAAGCGTTGTTCGGCTATGAACTGCTGTTTCGCAACGCGCCGGTCGGCCCGGCCAACATCACCAGCGATTTGACCGCCACCGCCGCCGTGATCGCCCACGCCTCCCAGCTCGGGATGGGCCGGGTGGCCGGCGACGCGCTCGCCTTCGTCAACGTCGACGCCGACGTCATCATGAGCGACATCTCGGTGTTCCTGCCATGCGACAAGGTGGTGCTGGAACTGGTCGGCACGATGAAGGTCACGTCCGACGTGTGCGTGCGGATCGCCGAACTGGTCGAGCAGGGCTACACCTTCGCGCTGGAAAACGTGGTCGGCGCGGCCAGCAACACCGAGCAGCTGCTGCCGCTGGTCGAGTACGTCAAGCTGGACTTGCGCGCGATCGATCTGGCCACCCTGAAAACGCTGGCGCCGCGCTTCCAGAAGGACAAAAAAAAGCTGGTCGCGGAAAAAGTCGAAACCCGCGAGGAATTCCAGGCCAGCCTCGACCTTGGCTTCGATTATTTCCAGGGCTATTATTTCGCCAAGCCGCTCATCATCACCGGCAAGAAGCTGTCGCCGTCGCAGCTGTCGGTGGTGGAACTGATGACCCTGGTGACCTCGGAGGCGGACAACGAGGAAATCGAGCGCGCCATCAAGCACGACATCACGCTCGCCTTCAACTTGCTGCGCCTGGTCAATTCGCCGGCCGTTGGCGCGCGCCAGCGCATCGATTCGCTCAGCCAGGCCCTGGTGGTGTTGGGGCGGCGCCAGTTGCAGCGCTGGCTGCAAATCATGCTGTACGCCGAATCGGGCCAGCGCGGCCATACGATGACGCCGCTGATGGCGCTGGCCACCACCCGCGGCCGCCTGCTCGAACTGCTGGCGCAGCGCCTGCTGCCGAACCAGCCGCGCTCGGCCGACATCGCCTTCACCATCGGCATCATGTCGCTGATGGACACCCTGTTCGACGTGCCGATGTCGGAAATCCTGCAGCAAATCGAAGTGAGCAAGGACGTCTCCGACGCGCTGATGACGCGCGGCGGCTTCTTCGGCGACCTGCTGCGCCTGGCCGAGTGCATCGAGCGGATCGAAGATATGAGCGACCAGATCATGCCGGTGCTGAGCAAGTTGGCCGTCTCGGTCGAAGATCTGGTTGAACTGGAAATGGCCGCTTTCGAATGGAGCGACAACCTGGTGCGCTACCTGTCGTAGGCATCCGCAGTCGTAGCCAATAAACACCGACAAGCCGCCCACCAAGGGCGGCTTATGCGTTCAGGCGCCGATCAAGTGCGCAAGAAAACAAAAAAGTTCGGGCCCCGCAGGGCCCGAGAACTTACCGGAACGCTTGCAAGCGGCTTACAAATTGGGCGCCAGCCAGCGCTCCAGATCGTCCTTGCCGACGCCGCGGCGTTGCGCCATATCGGCCAGTTGATCCTCGCCGATTTTGCCGACGACGAAATACTTGGAGGCCGGATGGGCGAAGTAGAAGCCGGACACGGCCGCGCCCGGGAACATGGCGAACGACTCGGTCAGCTTCATGCCGATCTCCTCGGCCTGCAGCACCTTGAACATGTCGGCCTTGACCGTGTGCTCCGGGCAGGCCGGATAGCCGGGCGCCGGACGGATGCCGCGGTACTGCTCGGCGATCATGGCGTCGCTGCCGAGCGCCTCGTCGGCGGCGTAGCCCCACAGGTCCTTGCGCACGCGCTCGTGCAGATACTCGGCGAAGGCTTCGGCCAGGCGGTCGGCCAGGGATTTGAGCATGATCGACGAATAGTCGTCGTGCGCCGCCTCGAAGCGCTGTTCGTGCTTTTCGATGCCGAGGCCGGCGGTGACGGCGAACATGCCGATGTAATCCTTCAGGCCGGACGGCTTGCCGTCGACCAGTTTGGGCGCGATGAAGTCGGCCAGGCACTGGTTCGGGCGCTGCACCTTGTTGCCGTCGGCGTCGTCGACGATCGGTTTCACGCCCTGCTGGCGCAGGCCGTAATAGGTGAAGGCGACGGTTTCGCGCGTGTCGTCGGTGTAGACCTCGATGTCGTCGTCGTTGACGCTGTTGGCCGGCAGCAGCGCGACCACGCCGTTGGCCGTCAGCCAGCGCCCGTCGATCACTTTTTTCAGCAGCGCCTGGCCTTCCTCGTAGACCTTGCTGGCGGCGGCGCCGACCACCGCGTCGGACAAGATCGCGGGGAAGGCGCCGGCCAGATCCCAGGTCTGGAAGAACGGACCCCAGTCGATGTACTGGGCCAATGCCGCCAGGTCGACATTCTTGAACACGCGCCGGCCGACGAACTTCGGCGTCACCGGCGCCTGCGCGCCGTCGAAGCCGAGTTTCATCTTGTTGGCGCGCGCCTGCGCCAAGGTCAGGATCGGCAGCGCCTTCTTGTTGGCGTGCTGCTCGCGGATGCGGGCGTAGTCGCGGTCGATGTCGGCGATGTACTGCTCGCGCTGCTCGGGCGTGAGCAGCGACTGCGCCACCGACACCGAGCGCGAGGCGTCCGGCACGTAGACCACCGGGCCGTCGTAGTTGTGCGAAATCTTGACCGCCGTGTGGGCGCGGCTGGTGGTGGCGCCGCCGATCAACAGCGGCGTCTTCAGGCCGCGGAAGTACTCGTCGCGCTGCATTTCCTTGGCCACGTGGGCCATTTCCTCGAGCGACGGCGTGATCAGACCGGACAGGCCGATGATGTCGGCGTTCTCGGCCTTGGCGCGCGCCAGGATCTCGGCGCAGGGCACCATCACGCCCATGTTCACCACCTCGAAGTTATTGCACTGCAAGACCACCGAGACGATGTTCTTGCCGATGTCGTGCACGTCGCCCTTGACGGTGGCCATGACGATCTTGCCCTTCGGCTTGGCGACGATGCCGGTGCGTTTTTCCTCCAGCGCCTTCTCCTCCTCGATGTAGGGGATCAGGTGCGCGACCGCCTGCTTCATCACGCGCGCCGATTTGACCACCTGCGGCAGGAACATCTTGCCCTGGCCGAACAGGTCGCCGACCGTGTTCATGCCATCCATCAAAGGGCCCTCGATGACGTGGATCGGGCGGCCGCCATTGCCCAGCAACTCCTGGCGCGCCTCCTCGGTGTCCTCGGTGATCCATTGCGTGATGCCGTGCACCAGCGCGTGCGCCAGGCGCTGCTGAACCGTGCCCTCGCGCCAGGCCAGATTCTGCACATCCTGCTTGTCGCCGGCCTTGAGTGTGCCGGCGATCTCGATCATGCGCTCGGTCGCGTCCGGGCGGCGGTTCAGCACCACGTCCTCGACCCGCTCGCGCAGCTCGGGGGCGAGGTTGTCGTAGACGCCGACCATGCCGGCGTTGACGATGCCCATCGTCATGCCGGCCTGGATCGCGTGGTACAGGAACACCGTGTGGATCGCCTCGCGCGCCGGGTCGTTGCCGCGGAAGCTGAAGCTGACGTTGGAGACGCCACCGGAGATCTTCGCGTGCGGCAGGTTCTGTTTGATCCAGCGGGTCGCGTCGATGAAGTCGACCGCGTAGTTGTTGTGCTCGTCGATCCCGGTCGCGATGGCGAAGATGTTCGGGTCGAAGATGATGTCCTCCGGCGGGAAGTCCAGCGTCTGCGTGAGCAGGTTGTAGGCGCGCTGGCAGATCTCGGTCTTGCGCTCGAAGGTGTCGGCCTGGCCCTTCTCGTCGAAGGCCATGACGATCACGGCGGCGCCGTAGCGCCGGCACAGCTTGGCCTGGCGCAGGAATTCTGCCTCGCCTTCCTTCATCGAAATCGAGTTGACCACCGCCTTGCCCTGCACGCACTTCAGGCCGGCCTCGATCACCGACCACTTCGACGAGTCGATCATCAGGGGCACGCGCGAGATGTCCGGCTCGGACGCGATCAGATTCAGGAAACGCGTCATGGCGGCCTGCGAATCGAGCATCGCCTCGTCCATGTTGATGTCGATGACCTGGGCGCCGTTCTCGACTTGCTGGCGGGCCACCGACAGCGCCTCGTCGTATTGTTCGTTCAAAATCATGCGCGCGAAGGCCTTCGAGCCGGTCACGTTGGTGCGCTCGCCGACGTTGACGAACAGCGACTCGTCGTTGACGGTGAACGGCTCCAGGCCGGACAGGCGCAGGTCGTGCGTCGAGGCCGCCACCTGGCGCGGCGCGGTGCTCGCCAGCATCGCGGCGATCGCGGCGATATGGTCGGGCGTGGTGCCGCAGCAGCCGCCGGCCACGTTGATAAAGCCGCTGTCGGCGAACTCGCGCAGCAGCTTCGAGGTGTCGGCCGGCAGCTCGTCGAAGCCGGTGTCGCTCATCGGGTTGGGCAGGCCGGCGTTCGGGTAGATGCAGACGAAGGTGTCGGCGATCTTGGACAGTTCCTCGGCGTAGGGACGCATCAGGGCGGCGCCCAGCGCGCAGTTCAGGCCGATGGTCAACGGCTTGGCGTGGCGCACCGAATTCCAGAACGCCGGCACGGTCTGGCCCGACAGGATGCGCCCGGAGGCGTCGGTGACGGTGCCCGAGATCATCAGCGGCAGGCGCGCGCGCCCCGGGTTCTCGTCGAAATACAGGTCGATGGCGAACAGCGCCGCCTTGCAGTTGAGCGTGTCGAAGATGGTTTCCACCAGCAGCACGTCGGCGCCGCCGTCGACCAGGCCGCGGGTCTGCTCCAGGTAGGCCGCCACCAGCTGGTCGAAGGTGACGTTGCGCGCCGCCGGGTCGTTCACGTCGGGCGAGATCGAGGCCGTCTTCGGCGTCGGCCCGAGCGCGCCGCACACGAAGCGCGGCTTGTCCGGCGTGCTGTACTTGGCGCAGGCGGCGCGCGCCAGCTTGGCCGCCTCGACGTTCATCTCGTAGGCCAGATGGGCCATGTGATAGTCGTCCTGGGCGATGCCGGTGGCGCCGAAGGTGTTGGTTTCGATCATGTCGGCGCCGGCCGCCAGGTAGCGCTCGTGGATCTCCTGGATCACGTGCGGCTGCGTCAGCGTCAACAGCTCGTTGTTGCCCTTGACGAACAGCTCGCGCGCACCGCTGCCGGCCGGCGCGGCGAAGCCGATGAAGCGCCCGTCCGGCCCGCCGCGATAATCTTCCTCGTTCAGCTTGTACTGCTGGATGATCGTGCCCATCGCGCCATCGAGGATCATGATGCGGCGCGCCAGGATGTCGCGCAGCTGGGCTTCGGTGGAGGAGGTGGCGGGGGTCACGGTATCGTTCATTTCATGCTTTCAAAGGACAAGTCGGGCGGCGCTTCGTTGCGCGGGCGCTGGGGCCATGTTTCACCGGGTCTGAAATTATACGGCATCGGCCGCTTTCGTTTTTGGTGTATCCCCGCCGCTCCGGGCCGCGTCTAAGCGAGTGGGCGGGTGCGTACCCGCCCGGTTTTACCTCAACCCATCCTGAAGGAGCCGACATGGAGCAACCTCTCCCGCAACTCAACCCGCGCGAACGCGAACTGGTCGCCTTGGGCGCCGCCCTGGGCAGCAACTGCAAGTCCTGCGTTGAGCACCACATCCCGCTGGCGCGCCAGCTTGGCCTGTCCGATGCGCAGATCCGCGAGGCGGTCGAGCTGGCCGACCAGGTGCGCCAAGTGCCGGCGCGCCAGGCGCTGCTGGCTGCTACCCAGGTGCTCGATGGCGCGTCGCCCCCGCGCGCGGCGGATAAAATGGCGTGTCCCGGCCGGCTCGACCGGCCGGCCCCCAAATGCTGTTAACCGGAGCCAGAATTGAAAAACCAGCTTTCCGTTGACGATGCGCTGGCCCAGGTGGCGCAACCGGTGTTGCGCTACCTGGAACGCTACGTCGGCAACCGCGCCGTCGCCGAAGACCTTCAGCAAGAGACGTTGATGCGCGTGGCGCGCGGCCTGGCCGGCTTTGACGGGCGCTCTGCCATCAAGACCTGGGCGTTCTCGATCGCCAACCGGGTCGCCGCCGATTACTTTCGCCATCCGGAGCGGCGGGTTCGCATTGTCGAGCTCGACGAGGCGATGAATCTGGCCGGTCCGGATGACGACATCGACCACAGACTGATCGAGGGCGAGATGAATCAGTGCGTGCGCGAGGTGATCGACACGTTGCCCGGCAGCTATCGGGCGGCGTTGATCCTGCATGATTTGGAGGGATTGTCGGCCGAGCAGACCGCCCAGGTGTGCGAATGCAGCGTGGCCAACGCGAAGATCCGCATCCACCGGGCGCGAGCCCGCCTGAGGGACGCGCTCAAGAAGCAGTGCTCGTTCTACCATGACGACGACGGCGTGTATCGCTGCGACCGCGCCGAGTAGGCCGGTCGTCGGCGCCGCCGCGGTCAGGCGGCCAGGGCGGTCACGTCGCCGGAGTCTTCCGCCAGGCCGAAGCGGCCCTTGCCGTCCTGAATCACGCGCCCGATGGCGATGTGCGGATCATGGGTGAAGACCAGGCGGCCATTGCGGGCCAATAAATCGGTCAGCAGAGCGGTTTTTTCGTCGATCAATCCTTCCGGGAATCGGTCGTAACCCATCGTGATCGGCAGGTGGACCCATGGCGCGCCGGGCACAAGGTCGCCACCGAACACCACCGGCCCGGACGGCATGAGCACTTCCGGCAGCAACTGGCCGGGGGTGTGGCCATCGCTGACGTGGAAGCGCCAGTCGGGGCCGAGTGTGGCCGAGGTGGCGCCGTCGTCGAGCAGTTCGAGGCGGCCGCTCGCTTCGAGCAAGTCGAGCAGTTCGGTGATATACGAGGCGCGGTCGCGGGCGTGTGGCCGGCGCGCGCGCTGCCACTGGCGCCGTCCGGTGATAAAGCGCGCGTTCGGGAACAGCAGCCGCGCCGGCCGCCCCTCTTGCCACGGCGCGAGCAGGCCGCCGGCATGGTCGAAGTGCAGATGGGTCAGTACCACCGCGTCGATGTCGGTGTCGCCCAAGCCGAGCGCGGCGAGCTTGTCGAGCAGGACATGATGCTGCTCCTCGACGCCGAAACGCTGCTTCATGTCCGGGCTGAAGAAGGCGCCTATCCCCGCCTCGATCAGGACGTTGCGGCTGCCTTCGCGCACCAGCAGGACCCGGCAGCCGAGGTGGATGCGGTTGTGCTCGTCGGGCGGCGTCCAGCGCTGCCACAGGCTGCGCGGCGCATTGCCGAACATGGCGCCGCCGTCGAGCCTCTGGCTGTTGCCGGAGATCGTAGTGAGGGTGCGCGCGAGCGGAGCGGACAGCTCCGGCTCAGGGGTGGTGGGGTGGTTCATAAGTGCTCCGAATGAGGTTGCTGGCGGGCGCGGTTCGCCCTGCCTGCCGTTTTAGACGGGCATGCAGCCAAGACAGATACACCCATTTTGGGAAGGCGCGCCGGGCGGGCGCCCGGCCGCTGTCGGCGTTACAGGTAGCGCGCCAGCAGGGCGCGCTCGAAGCGCGCGTCGAGCGGGATTTGCACCAGGTGGCCGCTGCCGGGCGCGACCGTGATGGCGCTGCCGTCCTGCGCGCGCATTTGCGTCAGCGGCACGTTCAGGTTGCCCGACGGATGGATCACCTCCAGCTGGTCGCCGACCGAGAAGCGGTTCTTCACCTCGACCGTGGCCCAGCCGTCCGTCACCGAGCGCACGTCGCCGACGTACTGGCTGCGGTGCGCCTCGGACGCGCCCTTCATGTAGTTCTGGTGGTCCTGCGTGTGGTGGCGCTGGTAGAAGCCGTCGGTGTAGCCGCGGTTGGCCAGGCCGTGCAGCTCGCCCAGCAGGTTGATGTCGAATGGCCGGCCGGCGACGGCGTCGTCGATCGCGCGGCGGTACACCTGGGCGGTGCGGGCGGCGTAGTAGAGCGACTTGGTGCGCCCTTCGATCTTGAGCGAGTCGACGCCGATCTTGACCAGCCGCTCGACGTGCTCGACGGCGCGCAAGTCCTTCGAATTCATGATGTAGGTGCCGTGCTCGTCTTCGATGATCGGCATCATCTGGCCGGGCCGCTCGGATTCCTCGATCAGATAGGGCTGGTCGGCCAGCGGATGGCGCGGCATGTCGCCCAGCGACGAGAACGGCTGGTCGGCTTCTTCGAGCGCCTTGCGGTAGTTGAGCTGGATGGTTTCGACCGGGATGCGGGCCAGGTCGCCGCTGGCGTCCTCCTGCGCGCCCTCGACCTTGTAGTCCCAGCGGCAGGAATTGGTGCAGGCGCCCTGGTTCGAATCGCGGTGGGTGAAGTAGCCCGACAGCAGGCAGCGCCCCGAATAGGCGATGCACAGCGCGCCGTGGACGAACACCTCGAGTTCCATTTCCGGGCAGCGCTGGCGGATTTCCTCGACCTCGTCGAGCGACAGCTCGCGCGACAGGATCACGCGCGTCAGGCCCATCCGGTGCCAGAACTTGACGTCGGCCCAGTTCACCGCGTTGGCCTGCACCGACAGGTGCACCGGCACCTCCGGCCACTTGTCGCGCACCATCATGATCAGGCCGGGGTCGGCCATGATCAAAGCGTCCGGCTTCATCTCGATCACCGCCGTCATGTCGTTCAGATAGGTCTTCAGCTTGGCGTTGTGGGCGAAGATGTTGCTCGCGACAAAAAACTGCTTGCCGCGCGCGTGCGCCTGGCCGATCCCCTCGGCCAGCGCGGCCGGCGTCGAAAAATCGTTGTTGCGCACGCGCAGGCTGTAGCGCGGCTGGCCGGCGTAGACGGCGTCGGCGCCGAAATCGAAGGCGGCGTGCATCTTGGCCAGCGAGCCGGCGGGCAGGAGGAGTTCGGGAGCTTTGAGCATGGCGGGGCGGGGCGGAAAATTTTGGTCGATTGCCATTATAGCGTTTTCATGCCATCTCAGCCGTCGGCGGGCAAGTGGCGGGACGGCCCCGACACGCTCCGAGCGCAGGGCGCGCGGCCTCTCGATTTGTGCGAAATATGCACAAATCCTGTGCGCGGCCACGGCTACCGCGGCGCCCGGGGCGGGCCTAAGATGGGCTCACTTTTTCAACCAGGAGCCCCCACATGAATCCAACCCTGCGCAGCATCGCCGGCGCCCGCGCCACCACCGCAATCGAGGCCGGCGGCACGGCTTTGTTGCTGATCGATTTTCAAAACGAGTATTTCAGCGGCCGCCTGCCGATCCCGGACGGCTTGGCCGCGCTGCGCAACGCCCGCCGCCTGGTCGCGCTGGCCGATGCGCATGGCATGCCGGTGTTTCATGTCCAGCATATCGGCGCGCGCGGCGGCCCGCTGTTCGCCGAGGGCGGCGGCATGGACGATTTCCATGCCGAGCTGCGGCCGGCCGCGCACCACCATGTGCTGCGCAAGACGACCACCAGCAGCTTCGCCAGCACCGACCTGCACGCGCAATTGCAGGCGCGCGGGATCCGCACCTTGATCATCGGCGGCCTGATGACGCATATGTGCGTGTCGACGGCGGCGCGCGACGCGCGCCAGTTCGGCCCGCTCAGCTACAACAATATCGTCGCCGCCGACGCCTGCGCCACGCGCGCCTTGCCGGGCTGGGATGGGCGCGTCGTCGGCGCCGCCGAGCTGCACCATGCGGAGTTGACGGCGCTGGCCGACAATTTCGCCGAGGTGTTGCGCACCGACGCCATCCTCGAGTTGCCGTTGGGGGAGCTGCCATGCCAATCCTGAAACTGACACTGTCGGGCGCGCCGGATGCGGCGCGGTCGGCCCGCGTCGCCGCCACGCTGGCGGGACTGACGGCGGAGATTTTGCACAAGGACCCGGCGCTGACTTCGGTCGCCATCGCGCACGTCGATCCGGCCCACTGGATCGTCGGCGGCCAGACGCTGGCCGCGCAGGGCAAGGCCAGTTTCTTCCTCGATATCCTGATCACCGACGAAACCAATACCGCGTCCGAGAAGGCGGCGTTTCTGGCGGCGGTGTTCCGCGAGCTGGGCGCGGAGATGGGCAATTTGCACGAGACCAGCTATGTCCATGTGCATGACGCGCGCGCGGCGGCCTGGGGCTATGGCGGTTTGACGCAGCAATACCGGGCCGTGCGCAAGACGCTCGAGGCGGCTTGATGATGATGAGGCGGTGGAGGGCCGGCGATCAGTCCCAGCCGCGCTCGCGGTACAGCTCGGCGGCGAAGTCGACGAAGGCGCGCACCTTGGGCGACAGATGCCGGTTTTGCGGATACAGCGCGTACAGATCGCGCGGCCGGATCAGGTAGTCCGGCAACACCGGCACCAGCTCGCCGCGCCGCAAGTCCTGGTGCACGATGAAGGATGCGGTGGTGGCGATCCCCAGTCCGCCGAGCGCGGCCGCGCGCAGGGCGATGCCGGTATTGGCCTGTAAGTTGCCGCTCACGCTCACCTGGTGCGCCGCGCCGTCCGGCCCGGTGAAGCGCCAATCCCTCGGCTTGTCGACTTGGGTGTAGGTCAGGCAATTGTGGCGCAGCAGGTCGGCCGGCTGCTGCGGCGCGCCGTGCCGTTCCAGATAGGCGGGCGCGGCGACGAGCATGACGCGGCTGCTGGTCAGGCGGCGCGCGATCAGGGTCGAATCGGGCAGCTCGCGCGTCAGGCGCAGCGCGACGTCGAAGCCGTCGTCGATCAGGTCGACGATGCGGTCGTTGCACACCAGGTCGACTCGCAGCTCGGGATAGCGGGCGATGAATTGCGGCAGCCAGCCGGCCAGTTCCAGCGTGCCGAAGGCCATCGGCGCGTTGATGCGCAGGCTGCCGGACGGGCGCGCCTGATGCGCGCCGACGGCGCGGTCGGCCTCGTCGAGGGCGTCCAGAATGTGGCGGCTGGCGGCGTAATAGTCGGCGCCGGCGGCGGTCAGCGCGAAGCGCCGGGTGGTGCGGTTGAGTAGTTGCGCGCCGAGCCGGGTTTCCAGCTGGCGGATCTGGCGCGACACGGCGCTGTGCGACACGCCGAGCGCCTCGGCGGCGGCCGTGAAGCCGCCCAGTTCGACCACGCGCCGCAGGGCCCGCAGCGCGGCCAGCTGATCCATCGTCTTAGACGAAGACGGCGCCGTCGATCGGGAAACCCTTGATGAACTCGGCCGCCGGCAGGCGCTTGCCGCCCGGCTTTTGCAGTTCGGTCAGGCGCAGCGAGCCGGCGCCGCAGGCGACGATGATGCCGTGCTGGGCGTCGGCCGCCACCACTTCGCCGGGCGGCTCGGCGCTGTCGGCTTCGAGCACTTCGGCCGACCACAGCTTGATGGTGGTGCCGCCGACCCGGACGGTGGCGCCGGGGAAGGGGTTGAAGGCGCGGATTTTCAGGCCCAGTTCGAGCGCCGACAGGGAGAAGTCGAGCGCCGCCTCGTCCTTGCCGATCTTGGCGGCGTAGGTCACGCCGGCCTCCGGCTGCGGCACCGCTTCGAGCGGACCCTGCTCCATTTTGCGCAGCGTGGCGACGATCATCTTGGCGCCCAGGGCGGCCAGCTTGTCGTGCAGCGTGCCGGTGTTGTCGCGCGCTTCGATGGTGACGCGCTCGACGCCGAGCATGGCGCCGGTGTCGAGTCCTTCCTCCATCTGCATGATGGTCACGCCGGTCTCGTCGTCGCCGGCCTCGATGGCACGGTGGATCGGCGCGGCGCCGCGCCAGCGCGGCAGCAGCGAGCCGTGGATGTTGATGCAGGGCTTGATGGCTAGCGTGCTGCGCGGCAGGATCAGGCCGTAGGCGGCGACCACCATCACGTCGTAGTCGGTGGCCAGCAGGCGTTCGTGGGCGGCCTTGGCCTCGGCGGCGCGCTGCGGGTCGGCGCTGTCCTGGCGCAGCGACAGCGGTTGCAGCACCTCGATGCCGTGCTTCTGCGCATATTGCTTGACGCTGGAGGCGTGCAGCTGCATGCCGCGCCCGGCGGGACGGTCGGGCTGGGTCAGCACCAGGGGAATCTCGAAGCCGGCTTCATGCAGGGCTTGAAGCGCGAGCGCGGCGAAGTCCGGGGTTCCGGCGAAAACGACTTTCATGGCATTCCTTGGCTGGGGCTGGGTACGGGGGATGCTGAAGCGCCGCCTGGAACGGCGGCGCTGGAGCGGAAATCTATCATGCGGACAAGGTAATTGGCGCGCAATGGTGTTTCAACGCGCGGTGCTTAAAAACGCCGACCTTGCGCGCGCAGCGCCGCTTCGCGCTCGATGCCGCGCATTTCCTTGACCATCTTGCTCTTGATCCGGTTGCGCTTCAAGGGCGACAGGTAGTCGACGAACACCTTGCCCAGCAGGTGGTCCATCTCGTGCTGGATGCAGACGGCAAGCAGGCCGTCGGCCTCGACCTCGAACGGCTGGCCCCGCAGGTCGAGCGCGCGCACCTTCACTTCGGCGTGCCGCGTGACGCCGTCGTACACGCCCGGCACCGACAGGCAGCCCTCGTCGTAGACTTGCATCTCTTCGCTGGCCCAGAGCACTTCCGGGTTGATGAACACTTGCAGCGCGTCCTTGGTTTCGCTGGTGTCGATGATGAGCAGTTGCTCGTGCACGTCCACTTGCGAGGCGGCCAGGCCGACGCCGGGCGCGTCGTACATGGTCTCGGCCATGTCGGCCACCAGGCGTTCGAGGCGGGCGTCGAAACGGGTCACGGGTTGGGCGACTTTATGCAGGCGCGGATCGGGATAGCGGAGAATATTTAGAATCGACATACGGCTTTGGCAGGTTAAGTTGGTGCGGGCGGAACCGGCTGGCGGCGCCTGGCGCGGGGCGGGCTGACAACAGAACCGGCCGCGGCCCGGCGCCTGTAGTCTCAGAGCGCGGTTTCTCTTGCTAGTTCAAGGTTTTATGGGCAGAATTTGATTCTGTTCGGCAAGCCTTATCGACTCTCCGGCACTGCTGTTTTGCCAGTCGCGCGAGCCGGCCCGAAGACGCTTCGGCGCTTCCGTCATGCCGCACCTAATGGACAAATCAATGAAAAATTTTAGCACAGTCGGCGCGCGCATTGCCATCGCCACGCTGTTTTCGGCGGCGGCCGGGGCCCAGGCGGCGACCTGCGCTTTCCTGCCGAACGCTCCCGATCAGCACGTCGTCGTGCGCGGCGACACCTTGTGGGATATCTCGGGCCGCTTTCTCGAACATCCATGGTGCTGGGGCGAGGTGTGGGGCCTGAACCGCGACCAGATCCGCGATCCGCACTGGATTTATCCGGGGCAGCTGGTGGTTTTCGACCGCGCCGCCGGCCGCCTGCGGCTCGGCCGCCCGCTCGGCGAAGACGGCCTGGGCCGGTCCGGCACGACCCGCCTGTCGCCGCAATTGCGCACCGAGGGGCTCGGCAAGGACGCGGTGCCGTCGATTCCGGCCGGCGTGATCGAACCGTTCCTGTCGCAGCCTTTGATCATCGAATCCGACGAACTGAGCACCGCGCCGCGCATCATCGCGACCGAGGAAAACCATCTGTATCTGGGCAAGGACGACAAGGCCTACGTGCGCGGCGAGCTCAAAGGCGGCACCGCGTTCCAGGTGTTCCGTCCGGGCCAGCCGCTGACCGATCCGGTCACCCGCGCCGTGCTCGGCTACGAGGCGTTTTATCTGGGTTCGATGCGGCTGCGCGACGCCAGGGCGCAGGACGCCTCCGACGTGCACACCTTCACCGTCACCGAGGCCAAGCAGGAAATGGGCGTCGGCGACCAGCTGCTGCAGGCGCCGCCTTCGCCGATCCGCAACTACGCGCCGCATCCGCCGGCGCGCAAGGTCGACGCGCGCGTGATGTCGATTTACGGCGGCGGCGTCACGTACGCCGGGCAAAACAGCGTCGTCAGCGTCAACCGCGGCGCGCTTGACGGACTCGATATCGGCAGCGTGCTGCAGCTGTACCATCTCGGGCAGACGGTCCCCGACCCCAGCGCGAAGAAGAACTGGATCGGGCAGAAACCGCAGGTCAAGTTGCCCGATGAGCAGTACGGCAGCTTGTTCATCTTCCGCGTGTTCCAGCACATCTCTTATGGACTGGTCATGCAGGTGACCGAGCCGGTGCAGGTCGGCGACGTCGCCAACTCGCCGGAGTAAAACCCGCCGTGCATGCCACGGAAAACCCTCCCCCAGCGCAGCCGGACGACGACATCGCCAGCTGGCTGCGCCTGCAGCACACGGCCGGCGTCGGCCCGGTCGCCGCGCGGCGCCTGCTGGAACGCTTCGGTTTGCCGGCCGATGTCTTCACGGCCGGCTTCGATGCCCTGCGCGAGGTGGTG
>JACMLV010000501.1 GCA_014379395.1 Burkholderiaceae bacterium | reverse complement strand
GTCGATCCAGGGCTACCTGTTCAGCAAGCCGCTGCCGGCCGATCAGATCCCCCAATACATCGCCGGCTTCGGCTTGGCCGGCGCGGACCAAGCCGCGCCGCCGTTGCGGCGTTCCAGCCCGCTCGCCGCCGCCAGGGCCTAGGAGTCTGTCGGACTTAGGCTCGTCGGCTGCAAAAATACCTGGACGGTCCATATTTCGCCGTTTTCTCGGCCAATAGCTCGCTATTGGCACTGCGAAACCGTCAAAATCTGGCCTCGCCCGGCTATTTTTTCGCTTCGACTCCCTAAGTTCGACAGACTCCTACGGCCTTGAGGCCGCTGCCGGCGTCGGCGTTCGACAGATCGGCCAGGGAAATCGCCCACGCGCTCGACGCGACCAGGCACAGCGGCATAAGCAGCGATCGGCTGCGGCGAAGCAGGGACATGGCGACCTCCTCGGGCCGATGCGAAATCAGGATTTAGGGGCGCTCAGGCAGGCCTTCATGAAGGCCTTGCGCTCGTCGCCCTTTTTCCCGGCGGCGTCGGCGTTGCAGGTCTTCATCTTGGTTTGCTGGGTCGCCGGCGCGGCCGCCTCGGCCGGCTTGGCGCTCAGGCAGTTTTTCATGAAGGCCTTGCGCTCGTCGCCCTTTTTGCCGGCGGCGTCGGCGTTGCACGTCGTCATCTTGTTCTGTTGCGCCGTCTTGGGCGCGGCGGCCGGTTCGGCGGCGATGGCGGAGCTGGCGAAGCAGGCGGCGGCGCAGAGTACGAAAAGCTTGTTCATGGCAAATCCTTTTGTCGTGATGTCGGATGTGTAAAGCTGTTAGTGTGGCAAAGCAACTATACGACAGTTATTTAGTACGCGGGGTCGCGCGCGCGGCTTTTTTATCGGCATCCAGAAACGACAACGCCAGCCCCGAATGCGGCTGGCGTTGCTTGTCCGGCATGCCGGCGGCGTGCCTAGCAGCCTGTCGGACTTAGGCTCGTCGGCTGCAAAAATACCTGGACGGTCCATATTTTGCCGTTTTCTCGGCCAATAGCTCGCTATTGGCACTGCGAAACCGTCAAAATCTGGCCTCGCCCAGCTATTTTTTCGCTTCGACTCCCTAAGTCCGACAGGCTGCTAGCCGAGCAGCTTGCCCTTCAGCAGATTCAGTCCCTGCGCCAGCAGGCCGGAGTCGGGCACCTGTCCGTTCGGGGTCAGCTGGTCGATGATCTGCGGCAGCAGTTGCGCCAGCCCGGTCGAGGCGTGCTCCGGCTCCAGTCCGGCTTGCTGGGCGATCTGCCCGACCTGCTCGGCGCCCAGCGCGTCGACGATCTGATTGCCCGACACCGTCTGGTTCTCGCCGGTGCCGATCCAGGACGCGACCTGATCGCCCAGGCCGCTGTCCTTGAGTTTTTGCAGCAGGGCCGGCACGCCACCGGCGTTGTCGATCATGCCCATCAGCCCGGACAGCAGGGCGCCTTGCGGCACCGGATCTTGCTGTTGCGCGCCCAGGGCGCCCGTCAGCTGGCCGGCGATTTGGTCGAATAGTCCCATGGCATTCCCCTCAAGATTGGTCGAAAGCCGATGGTACGCCGATCCACTGCGGCGCGCCGGAACGATTTTCCGCGCATCGGGGGCCGGGCCTATCTCGCATGGCCAGTTGGCTATAATGGATCGGTTCGCAGTGCATTGATCTCTCTCCAACCCACCGAGACGCCCGCCATGCCCCATCTACTGCCGATTGCCAAAAACAACGTTCAACAACCCGCGGTCGTGCTCGAGCTGCTATCGAACCTGGTCAACCGGCACGGCTGCATCACCGGCGCCACCGGCACCGGCAAGACGGTGACGCTGCAAGTGATCGCGCAAGCCTTGTCCGACATCGGCGTGCCGGTCTTCATGGCCGACGTCAAGGGCGACTTGTCGGGCCTCGGCAAGGCCGGCGCGGTGTCGGAAAAAATGGCCCAGCGTCTGCGGGCGCTCGGCGTCGACGCGCCGCAATGGGCGGCCTGCCCGGTGACGTTCTGGGACGTGTTCGGCGAGCAGGGCCATCCGGTGCGCGCCACCATCTCCGACTTGGGGCCGCTGTTGCTCGCGCGCATGCTGAACCTGAACGACACCCAGGAAGGCGTCTTGCAACTGGTGTTCAAGATCGCCGACGACAACGGCATGCTGCTGCTCGACACCAAGGACTTGCGCAGCATGCTCCAGCACGTGGGCGACAATGCGGCCGACTTCCGCACCGCCTACGGCAACATCTCGGCGGCCAGCATCGGCGCCATCCAGCGCGGCCTGATCGGCGTCGAGGAGCAGGGCGGCGACCGCTTTTTCGGCGAGCCGATGCTCAACATCGACGACCTGCTGCAAACGGACGCGCGCGGCAAGGGCGTGGTCAACATCCTGGCGGCCGACAAGCTGATGAACTCGCCGCGCCTGTACGCGGTGTTCCTGCTGTGGATGCTGTCCGAATTGTTCGAGAACCTGCCGGAGGTGGGCGACCTCGAGCAGCCCAAGCTGGTGTTCTTCTTCGACGAGGCGCACCTGCTGTTCGCCGAGGCGCCCAAGGCGCTGCTGCAAAAGATCGAGCAGGTGGTGCGCCTGATCCGCTCCAAGGGCGTGGGCGTGTTCTTCATCACCCAGAACCCGCTCGACATCCCGGACACCGTGCTCGGCCAGCTCGGCAACCGCGTCCAGCACGCGTTGCGCGCCTACACGCCGCGCGACCAGAAGGCGGTCAAGGCCGCCGCCGAGACCTTCCGCCCCAATCCAAATCTCGACACCGCGCAGGTGATCACGGAGCTGGGCGTGGGCGAGGCCCTGGTTTCCTTCCTCGACGAGAAGGGGCGGCCCAACATCGTCGAGCGCGCCTTCATCCTGCCGCCGGCCTCGCAGATCGGCCCGATCGACGCGGCCACGCGCGCCGGCCTGATGGCGCAATCGGTGGTGGCCGGCGTGTACGAAAAGACGGTGGACCGCGAATCGGCATCGGAAATGCTGGCGGCGCGGGTTGCCGCCGCGCCGTCCGGGGCGTCGGCGGGCGCCGGCGCAGGATCGGCTAGCGACAATTCGGTCGGCGGCATGCTGGGCGGCTTGTTCGGCGGCGCCGGCAAGCGCGAATCGGCGGCGCAGGCGATGCTCAAATCGGCCGCGCGCAGCATCGGTTCGCAAGTCGGGCGCGAGATCATCCGCGGTGTGCTGGGCTCGATCTTGAAACGTTGAGGCTGTAACGACTGCTGCCGGACTCGCATTTCATTACTATGCCAAACCTCGATTCTTTGGGGGGGGGCAAACCCTTAGTCGTAATCCACGGGATGGAATGCCGAACGCTGCCATTTGAGGCAACAATTGAAGAAATAGGGGAATGGCTTTGTGTTTTTCGTTGTTGCACATACCAGTACAGCCTTGCCTTGCGAAGGGCTTGGAAATATTGCAAAAGGCGGAACTCGATATTACTTCCCGTTTCGAACTGTGCTTGCTTTGAAGATGGGCGATCGCACGGTCTGGTCTAATCCATTTTCAATATGAACTCACACATCCGTGTGCCGGTCCAACAATGCATTCAAGCCAGTGAGCGGCGCAGTTAATTTTTTAAGTCGCTGGCGGCCATCCGCTTAGCAGCAACGTTGGGCCGCCCTTTGTTTTGGCGCGCGAGCATTGCCACCTCGCTTGGATTTTAAATCGAGCGGTTTTCGGTAATGTTTTGACCGTGACGACATCGCGGGAATTAGCAAGTTTTTGGGTTTTTTCTTATGGCGGTTCTGGTTTGTCGGCTTCGGTTGCGCCATTCGTTGCAAGTTCATGCTTCCGGTCCAACCGGGCGCTCAAGCGGACTGGCCGGTGAATGGCGCAGGCCATTATTTGATTTACGAGCGGCGGCCTGCCGCTTAGCTCTACGTTATGCCGCCCAGGAAAATGGACATCTCCGAGATAGAGACGGAGTGGAAATATGCTTGAGTCGTTACAGAAACTCGTACCGTTGCTCGTTGGGCTTTCGGTGGTCCCCAAGCTACTGTTCAGTCTTGCCTTGGTTCTATTGACAGCGTTCCTGTTAGCGGTCATCTGGACGTCGCCGCCTGCGACCACTACGACTGCTTCCAACAACTTATGGCCGCAAGAGAAAACATTCAACGCATTGCGGCGCCTTATTGATCGAACGTCGGTGACGAACCGCCGAGTGCTCGCCCTGATTCTCGAGGCAGGTAGGGGTGGAATCTACGCGGGTGACTTAGCGAAGCAGGTCGCAATCACCCGCGATGAGGTCGTTTATCGAACCAAAGAACTGGCTTCTCTGGATCTTATTGAGATCGTAGAGCTGACAGACAAGAACTATCGGATTGGCGAGAATGTGAGAGAGCTGCTTGGGCCAAGCGATAAGCGGGTCCTTGAAGCGCTGCTTCAGTCGGAGGAGGAGCCTCGGGTGAATCAGCCGTCGTCCAGTTTGCCGTCCTCAAAGCAGCTGGTCGCTGAAATTGTTGGGCCATCGACTGTGGTTGTTGGAAAGCGCGCGATTTACCGCGCCGAATTCGAAGGTGATTTGGAGTTCGAGTGGCACTACACGCAACCCGTCAAATTGACCGATCGAAATGTATTCGTCGAGCTTGGTTATCCCGGGCAAACGGAAACGTTGACGCTCAGAGTCAAATCACGCGACGGTCGGACATACAGTACATCGAAGATGATCACTGCCGTTGCCTCGCCGTAACCGTCTGGCCTCGCCCAGCTATTTTTTCGCTTCGACTCCCTAAGCCCGACAGGCTGCTAGGCCAGCCGCCGGGATCGGTACGAGTTCCAGACGATGGGCGTCGGCGAGCAACTTGGGATAGGTCAGCGCATCCGTCGCCACCACGTCCCCTGGCTGCAACAGCGCCATCACGGTCGTTGCCAAAAAACATCACCCCCGTACCTGGAAGAATTGGTCGCTGCCAAGTGATAATGGTCAAAAACAACCGGAGCCAACATGTACGTCCCCAGCCACTTTGAAGAATCGCGTCCCCAGGCCCTGCGCGACCTTATCGCCGAATATCCACTGGGCGTCCTCGTCACCCATGGCGGCGACGGGCTGGACGCCAACCACCTGCCTTTCGAGCTCGACCCCGGCATGGGCGAGCATGGCGTCTTGCGGGCGCATGTGGCACGCGGCAACCCCGTTTGGCACAGCGTCGCCGACGGGGATGAGGTGTTGGTGGTATTTCGTGCGGAGGAGGCTTACATCTCGCCCAACTGGTACCCGAGCAAGCACGAAACCCATAGGCAAGTGCCCACCTGGAACTACAAGGTTGTTCACGCGCATGGCCGGATCACCATTCACGACGACGAAAAATATGTTCGAAGCGTTGTCGCCCGGCTGACCCGGAAACATGAAGAAGGGCAACCGATGCCCTGGAAGATGGGCGACGCGCCGCGCGACTACATCGACGCCATGCTGAAGGCCATCGTCGGCATCGAAGTCGAGATTACCCGTATGGTCGGAAAGTTCAAGTTGGGCCAGAACCGGGAAGTTCGTGATCGGGCCGGTGCCGCTGAGGCGTTGATCGGGCAGGGGGACATCGCCCTGGGGCGTGCGATGTTGGAGGCGAAGCCATGACCCCGGCGCCGAACCTTGCCAACTGAAATTGGGCGCCCGCTTTGCGCCTTTTTGACGCCGCCGCATTGGATTCATGAATTGAATTCATGAGAGTATGCGGAATTTACCGTCTAATCAGCTTCCGGTGAGTCTGCTAACTTGGCAATCTTGTCCAGCGGCATCGCAAATCCATCCAACATCGTTCCATTTCAGCGGAGTTCCCATGCTTACACTCAACATCAACGGCAAGGCCACGCAGGTCGACGCCGAACCCGACACGCCGCTGCTGTGGGTGCTGCGCGACCACCTCCAGCTGACCGGCACCAAGTTCGGCTGCGGCGCGGGGCTGTGCGGCGCCTGCACCGTGCACCTGGACGGCCAGCCGGTGCGTTCCTGCGCCACGCCGCTGTCGGCCGCCGCCGGCAAGAAGATCGTCACCATCGAAGGCGTCGGCCACGGCCGCGTCGGCAAGGCGGTGCAGGAGGCCTGGCAACGGCTCGACGTGGTGCAGTGCGGCTATTGCCAGTCCGGCCAGATCATGAGCGCGGTGGCGCTGCTGGAAAAGAACCGCAAGCCCAGCGACGCCGACATCGACGGCGCGATGGAAGGCAACATCTGCCGCTGCGGCACCTATGTGCGCATCCGCGCCGGCATCCACGAAGCGGCGAAGTCGCTGGCTTGACCAAGGGAAAACCATGACTACGACCCGTATCGAAAACGAAAGCCGCCGCCGCTTCCTGCAGGGCGCGGCCGGGCTGACGCTGGCCATCTACCTGCCGGCGGCCACGGCGGCCGGCGCGGCCTTCGAGCCCAACGCCTTCCTGCGCATCGCCGAGGACAACAGCGTCACCGTCATCTCCAAGCATCTGGAAATGGGGCAGGGCACCTACACCGGCCTGGCGACGATGGTCGCCGAGGAGCTCGACGCCGCCTGGTCGCAGGTGCGCGTCGAAAGCGCGCCGGCCGACGCCAAGCGCTACAACAACTTGCACTGGGGGCCGGCGCAGGGCACCGGCGGCAGCAGCGCCATGGCCAACTCGTGGGAGCAGTTGCGCAAGGCGGGCGCCTCGGCGCGCGCCATGCTGGTCGAGGCGGCGGCGCGGCAGTGGAAAGTGGCGCCGCTTGACCTCGTCGTCGCCGACGGCGTGGTGACGCACAAGGCCTCTGGCCGCAAGGCCACCTTCGGCCAACTGGCCCGCGCGGCGGCGGAATTGACGCCGCCGGCCGAGGTGAAGTTCAAGGACCCGAAGGATTTCAAGCTGATCGGCAAGCGCACTCCGCGCAAGGACAGCGTCGTCAAGAGCAACGGACAGGCGATCTTCACGCAGGATATCCACCTGCCCGGCATGCTGGTGGCCGTGGTCGCCCATCCGCCGCGCTTCGGCGCCACGGTGAAGTCGTTCGACGCGGCCAAGGCCAAGGCGGTCAAGGGCGTGGCCGACGTGGTGCAAATTCCCGGCGGCGTGGCGGTGCTGGCCAAGGACACCTGGAGCGCCAAGAAGGGCCGCGACGCCCTCGTCGTCGAATGGGACGAGAGCGCCGCCTTCAAGCTCGGCTCGCAGCAAATCCTCGAACAATACCGCGAGCTGGCCAAGTCGCCCGGCAAGGTGGCGGCGCGCAGCGGCGACGCCGACAAGGCGCTGGCCGGCGCCGCGCGCACGCTGGAGGCGTCCTACGACGTGCCGTTCCTGGCGCACGCGGCGATGGAGCCGATGAACTGCGTGGTGCGGCTCGGCAAGGACGGCTGCGAGATCTGGAACGGCGAGCAAATGCACACCGTCGATCAGATGGCGCTGGCCGGGCTGTTCGGCCTGCCTCCCGAGAAGGTGACGATCCACACCCTGTACGCCGGTGGCAGCTTCGGCCGGCGCGCCAGCAAGGATTCCGATTACGTGCTCGAGGCGGCGCACATCGTCAAGGCGATCGGCGGCCGCGCGCCGGTCAAGCTGGTCTGGCTGCGCGAGGACGACATGCGCGCCGGCTACTACCGACCGCTGTTCCATCACCGGCTGTGGGCCGGCCTGGACGCGCAGGGCAAGCTGGTCGGCTGGCGCCACCGCCTGGTCGGGCAGTCGATCCTGGCCGGCTCGCCGTTCGCCGGGATGGTGAAGGACGGCATCGACGCCGTCTCCGTGGAAGGGGCCAGCAATCTGCCGTATGCGATTCCCAACCTGGCCGTCGAGCTGCACACGCCGACCAACATCACCGTGCCGGTGCTGTGGTGGCGCTCGGTGGGTTCGACCCACACGGCGTTTTCGACCGAGTGCTTCATGGACGAGCTGGCGCAGGCGGCCGGCGCCGATCCGGTGGCCTGGCGCCTGTCGATGCTGGAACACCATCCGCGCCACGCGGCGGTGCTCAAACTGGCCGCCGACAAGGCCGGCTGGGGCGCGCCGCTGCCGCGCGCC
>JACMLV010000056.1 GCA_014379395.1 Burkholderiaceae bacterium | reverse complement strand
CCGGCGCGACCGGCGCGGCGTCCCTCTTGTGCTGCGCATCCGGCTTGAGCCGCGCCACGCCCAGCATCACCAGCGCCAAGCCGCCGAGTTGGTAATACGACACCGGTTCGCCCAGCAGCGTCCACGAGGCGAACACCGTCAGCACCGGCCCCAGGCTGCCGACCGCCGCCGCGTGGGTGGCGCCCATGCGCTGGATCGCCAGCGCCATCCAATAAATCGGCAGCGCGGTCGACAGCAGCGCCATCAGCGCGCCGTTGATCCACACCCCGGCCGGCAACCGCGGCAGCGCGGCGGGATGGCCAACCAACAGGAAGTGAACCAGCACCAACACGCACGAGGCGGCGCCGGCCAGCCCGGCCAGGCGCATCGAGCCGACCCGCTGCACCATCGCGCCGGTGCCGAGGTAATACAGCGCGTAGGTGACGGCGCTGGCGGCGACCCACGCGGCGCCGGTCAGCACCTGCGCGCCGTAGCCGGTCTGCCCCAGATCGTGCATGAAGGCGATGCCCAGCCCGACATAGCAGATCCCCATCGCCTGCGCCGTGCGTCCGCTCGGCAAGCGGCGCGACAGGCAGGCCTGGAACAGCAGCACCAGCGTCGGATACAGATACAGGATCAGGCGCTCGAGGCCGGAGCTGATGTATTGCAGGCCGTAGAAGTCGAACAGGCTCGACAGGTAATAGCCGAGCAGCGCCAGCAGCCAGATGCGGCCGATGTCGGCCAGGCTCAGGCGCGCTTGTCCGGGATGGCGGCTCAGCCAGATCAGCCACAGGAACAGCGGCAGCGCGAAGCCCATGCGCAAGGTCAGCAGCGTCAAGGCGTCGACCGGGCCGGCCGCGTAGCCGAGCTTCACGAAAATCGCCTTCAGCGCGAAACCGGCCGCCGACAGCACCGCGTATAAACGGCCGTCGTGCGCCCAGTGCTGACAGCGGGACCAGAGAGATTTCATCGTGTTTCACCGGGAAAGAAAAAGTAGACTTATTCTTACACGAAGACAAAACCCTTAAAATGCTCGATTTGCGCAGTTAGCCTTCGCGGCGGGAGAAGCCATGCATTTCAATCTGATCGATTTACGGCTGTTGGTGGCGATCGCCGACGCGGGCAGCCTGAGCAGCGCGGCGGCGCAATTCCCGCTCGCGCTGTCGGCCGCCAGCAATCGGCTGCGCCAATTCGAGGAGCGCGCCGGCGTCGCCCTGTTCACCCGCGGCGCCGACGGCATGACGGCGACGCCGGCCGGGCGCATCACGCTCGACCATGCGCGCCGGGTGCTGGCCGAGGCGGAACAGCTGAACGACACCTTGCAGGATCTGGCCGGCCAGCGCCGCATCCGGCTGCGCCTGGCCGCCACGACGGTGGCCAACAACACCTATCTGCCGGCCGCGCTCGGGCCTTTCCTGGCCGACTATCCGGAGGTCGATTTGCAACTGGAAGAGCGCAGCAGCCGCGATGTGCTGCTGGCGGTGCAGGCGGGGGAAATCGACATCGGCGTGCTGGACGGCAATCTGTCCTTGGGCGACGTCGTCTCGCTGCCGTTCCGGCACGACCGGCTGGTGCTCCTGGTTCCGGCCGGCCATGCGCTGGCCGAGCGCGGCCATTGCCTGCTGCGTGACGCGCTCGGCTTCCCCTTCATCGGCCTGCCTTCGGAGCGGGCGATGCAGCGTTTCGTGGAGGATATGGCGACGCAAAATGGCAAGCCGCTGAAAATCCGGGTGCGGGCGCCGAGCTTTTTCGCCATCGCCCAACTGGTGGCGCAGGACGCGGGCATCGCCATGCTGCCGGCCGCGGCGGCGCAGCGCCACGCGGATGAATTGTCGGCCAAGATCGTCATGCTCGACGACGCCTGGGCCACGCGCGAATTGCGGCTGTGCGTGCGCAGCCT
>JACMLV010000500.1 GCA_014379395.1 Burkholderiaceae bacterium | reverse complement strand
TGGCGCTTGAACCAGGCCAGGCAGCGGGCGAAACCGTCCTTGGCGTCCGCCTCGACATAGCTCGGGCGGTAGTCGGCGTGGAAGGCGTGGCCGGAATTGGGGTAGACCACGAATTCCGATTTGCTCGTCCCCTTGGCCAGCGCGGCCTTCATCTTCTCGATCGATTCGAGCGTGATGCCGGGGTCCTTGCCGCCGTACAGGCCCAGCACCGGCGCCTTGAGCATCGGCGCGATGTCGATCGGATTGGCCGGCGTCATCTCGTTGGTGTCGCCGGTCAGGCGGCCATACCAGGCCACGCCCGCCTTGACCTTCGGATTATGCGCCGCGTACAGCCAGGCGATGCGCCCGCCCCAGCAAAAGCCGGTGATGCCGAGCTTGTCGGTGTTGCCGCCGTTCTTGGCGGCCCAGGCCACGCAGCCATCCAAGTCGCTCAGCACTTGCCGGTCCGGCGTCTGGGAAATGATTTCCTTCATCAATTCCGGGATGGTGGCGACGGCGCGCGGATCGCCCTGGCGCACGAACAGTTCCGGCGCCAGCGCCAGATAGCCCTGCTTGGCGAAGCGCCGCGCGACGTCGGCGATATGCTCGTGCACGCCGAAAATTTCCGACACCACCAGCACGACCGGCAGATTGCTCTCGCCTTCCGGCTGGGCGCGGTAGACCGGGATGCTGACGCCGGCGACCATCACGCCGACGGTGCCTGCGGTCAGGCCGGCGGTGTCGGTCTTGATGACGCTTTGCGCGGCCACCGGCAAGGTGGCGGCGGCAAATCCGGTGCCCAGCGCAACCTTCAGGAAGTCGCGCCGGTCGACGCCGCCGGACAGGCTGGTCTTGGGCAGCAGGCTGGCGCAATCGTTGATCAGATCTTTCATGCGGTATCTCCGGTTATTTCGCTGTGCCGCTATCCTAACAGCGCACGCGCGATGCCGCTGAGCAGCCCGGCGCGCCGCTGCGGAATCGACTAGTGCGCCTCGTCCCAGTTCTTGCCGATGCCCACTTCCGCCGTCAGCGGCACCTTCAGGCTGGCGACGCCGGCCATCAGGCGCGGCAAGTGCTCGCGCACCAGCGCCAACTCCGACTCCGGCACTTCCAGCACCAGTTCGTCGTGCACCTGCATGATCATCAAGGTCTTCAGCTGCTCGGCCTCGATCCAGCCCTGCACCGCGATCATGGCCAGCTTGATCAGGTCGGCCGCCGTGCCCTGCATCGGCGCGTTGATCGCGGCCCGCTCGGCGCCCTGGCGGCGCGGGCCGTTCGGCGAATTGATCTCCGGCAGCCACAGGCGGCGCCCGAACACCGTCTCGACGTAGCCGCGCGCCTTGGCCTGCATGCGGGTGTCGTCCATGTACTGCTTGACGCCGGAAAAGCGCGCGAAATAGCGGTCGATATAGCTTTGCGCGGCGGCCCGCTCGACGCCCAGGTTGCCGGCCAGGCCGAACGCGCTCATGCCGTAGATCAGGCCGAAGTTGATCACCTTGGCGTAGCGGCGCTGCTCGCTTTGCACCTCGCCCGGCGCCACGCCGAAGATCTCGGCGGCGGTGGCGCGGTGGATGTCGATGCCGTCGGCAAAGGCGCGCAGCATCGCCGCGTCGCCCGAGATGTGCGCCATGATGCGCAGCTCGATCTGGGAATAGTCGGCCGAGACGATCACGCTGCCCGGCGGCGCGATGAAGGCTTCGCGGATGCGGCGGCCCTCCTTGGTGCGGATCGGGATGTTTTGCAGGTTCGGCTCGTTCGACGCCAGCCGCCCCGTCACCGCCACCGCCTGCGCGTAGTTGGTGTGCACGCGGCCGGTGGCGGCGTTGATCATCTTCGGCAGCTTGTCGGTGTAGGTCGACTTCAGCTTGGCCATGCCGCGGTATTCAAGCAGAATCTTGGGCAACGGAAAATCCTCGGCCAGCTTTTGCAGCACCTCCTCGTCGGTCGAGGGCGCCCCGCCCGGGGTCTTTTTGACCACCGGCAGCTTGAGTTTTTCAAAGAAGATTTCGCCGATCTGCTTCGGCGAGCCGAGGTTGAACGGCTGCCCGGCCAGCTCGTAGGCCTGCTGCTCGAGCTCCAGAATCCGCTTGCCCAGTTCGTTCGACTGGGTCGCCAGCAGGGCCGCGTCGATCAAGACGCCGTTGCGCTCGATCTTTTGCAGCACGACGGCGGTCGGCATCTCGATCTCGCGGTAGACCCGGGTCAGCCCGGCGTCGCCCTCGACGTGGCCCCACATCGCGCGGTGCAGGCACAGCGTGACGTCGGCGTCCTCGGCCGCGTAGTCGGTGGCGCGCGTGACCTCGACCTGGTCGAAACAGATCTGGCCGACGCCCTTGCCGCACACGTCGACGAAGGGAATCGTCTTGCGGTTCAGGTGGCGCAGCGCCAGGCTGTCCATGTCGTGCGATTTGTGCGACTCGAACACATACGACTGCAGCAGGGTGTCGTGCAGCACGCCGCGCAGCGCGATGCCGTGGTTGGCGAAGATATGGCTGTCGTACTTCAGGTTCTGGCCCAGCTTGGGCTTGGCGGCGTCCTCCAGCCACGGTTTGAGCTTGGCCAGCACCAGCTCGCGCGAGAGCTGCTCGGGCGCGCCGGCGTAGCTGTGCGCCACCGGAATATAGGCCGCCACGCCCGGCTCGCACGACAGCGAGATGCCGACCATTTGCGCCGTCATCGGTTCGAGCGAGGTGGTTTCGGTGTCGACCGAAGTCAGCGCGGCGGCGTCGATGCGCGCCAGCCAGACGTCGAGCTGGGCTTCGGTGAGCACCGTTTCATAGTCGCGCGCCGCTTCCGGCGCGGCGCCGAACAGGTCTTCGTTGAAGCTGGGCGAATCGAGCGCGGCGCTGCTTGTGCCCGCTGTACCCGCGCCGGTTGACGGCGCCGGCGCGCCGGCGCCGGGGCCGGCGATTTCGCGCAGCCAGGTCTTGAAACCGTAGCGCGCGTAAAACGCCAGCAGCGTTTCCTTGTCCTCTTCCCGGGCCAGCAGCGACTCGGTGATCGATGTCATGTGCGCCGACAGGTCGCAGTCGAGCTTGACGGTGATGAGTTCGCGCGCCTTCGGCAGCCATTCCAGCGCGGCCTGCAAGTTGGCGCCGACCGCGCCGCCGATCGCCGCCGCGTTTTCGATCACGCCGGCCAGGCTGTCGTATTGAGTGAGCCATTTGACGGCCGTCTTCGGCCCGCACTTGGCCACGCCGGGCACGTTGTCGACCGTGTCGCCGATCAGGGAGAGATAGTCGATGATGCGGTTCGGCGGCACGCCGAACTTGGCCAGCACGGCCGCCTCGTCGAGCGTCTCGTTGCTCATCGTGTTGATCAGGGTGACCCGGGAATTGACCAGCTGGGCCAGATCCTTGTCGCCGGTCGACACCACCACGTTCATGCCGGCGGCGGCGGCCTGCACCGACAGGGTGCCGATCACGTCGTCGGCCTCGACCCCGTCGACCATCAGGATCGGCCAGCCCATCGCCTTGACGGCGTGGTGGATCGGCTCGATCTGCAACACCAGGTCGGCCGGCATCGAGGCGCGCTGCGCCTTGTATTCGGGATACAGGTCGTCGCGGAAGGTCTTGCCCTTGGCGTCGAACACGCAGGCGATGTAGGCGGCCGGGTAATCGGCGCGCAGGCGCCGCAGCATGTTGAGCATGCCGTGCATGGCGCCGGTCGGCGTGCCGTCCGGGCTGCGCAGATCGGGCAGCGCGTGGAAGGCGCGATACAGGTAACTGGAACCGTCGACTAGCAGCAGGGTTTTTTGCATAAGACCAATTGAAGAAGTGAAGCGTGGCGCGCCCGCCCAGAAGTTGGGAACAGGTGCGGGAGACGTTATGAATGTGCGGTCAATATTATCGCAGAGATTAGGCGCGCCTTCATGCCGCGCGCACTGTGGTTCTTTTGCTCACGCCCAACGCTTTTGAAGCGTTAGCCGTGTCGGTTTGTTACAATGACTGACACGATAAAATTCACCGCGCTTCCAACCGAGGCGATACCACACCATGATGCGCACATTCCTGTTCCGGCCCCTCCTCGTCCTGTCCCTGTCGGCGCTGACGGCCGCGGCCGGCGCGCAAACGCCGCCGCCTTCGACGCCACCAAAATTGGAGCGCCTCGAAGAAGTGCCGGACGCGCCGATCACCGTCACGCCCAAGCCCGAGAGCGAAAAAAGCGTGACCGAAAAGCGCGAGCAGGGGCGCGTCACCGAGATCAAGGTCAAGAGCGGCAAGAGCACCTATTACCTGAAGCCGAACAACCCGACCGGCAGCGTGCTGCCGGGCGACGCGATGAGCGGCACCGCCACCCGCGGCGCGCAGTGGCGCGTGACCGAGTTCGACATCGGCGGCAAGAAGAAAAACAAGGAAGAGGAAGCGGCCGACAGCGCGCCGCCACCGCCCGCCGCCGCCAAATAAACCGCCGGCGCCCCGCGCGCGCGGCGCCTTGCACCACCATGCCCGGGCAAAACTTCCGGTTTTGCCTTTTTTACCGACTTAACCTATCTTCGCTTCCCACATGGCAGTTTTTACGCAGGTCACGCTCGCTGACGTCAGCGAGTGGATCAAACAATTCCCCCTTGGCAAACCGCTGGCGATCAAAGGCATCGCCTCCGGCATCGAGAACAGCAATTTCTTCCTGACGACCGAGAGCGGCGAATACGTCCTCACGATCTTCGAGAACCTGACGTTCGAGCAATTGCCGTTTTATCTGAAGCTGATGCACCATCTGGCCGAGCGCGGCGTGCTGGTGCCGGCGCCGATCGCCAACGCGCAAGGCGAACTGTGCGTGGCCTTGCACGGCAAACCGGCCGCCATCGTCGGCAAGCTCGAGGGCCATTCGCAATTGGCGCCCGCTCCGGTGCACTGCGCCGAAGTGGGCGCGATGCTGGCCAAGATGCATCTGGCCGCGCGCGACTTCCCGCTCAAGCAACCCAATCTGCGCGGCCTGCAATGGTGGCAGGAAACGGCGCCGCTGCTGCTGCCATTCCTGCCGGAGGCGGACGCGCGCCTGCTGCGCGGCGAGATCGACTTCCAGTCGGCCTTCGCCGCCGGCCCGGTCTACCAGGCCATCCCGCACGGCCCGGTGCACGCCGACCTGTTCCGCAACAACGTGATGTTCGACGGCGAGCGCCTGTCCGGCTTCTTCGACTTCTACTTCGCCGGCTGCGACACCTGGCTGTTCGACGTCGCCGTCACCGTCAACGACTGGTGCGCCGACCAAGAGAGCGGCGTGCTCGACACCGCGCGCGTGCGCGCCCTGCTCGACGCCTACCACGCGGTGCGCCCGTTTGGCGCCGCCGAGCAACAGGCCTGGCTGCCGATGCTGCGCGCGGCCGCCTTGCGCTTCTGGCTCTCGCGCCTGTACGACCTGCACCTGCCGCGCGAAGCGGAAATGCTGACGCCGCACGACCCCGGCCATTTCGAGCGCATCCTGCGCGAACGCATCGCCGCCGGCGCCCCGGCGCTGTTCTGATGGAAAAACTACCCGCCCGCACCGGCTGGCTCTGGATCAGGCAAGGCTTCGACCTGTTCCGCAAGCAACCGGGCGCGATGTCGACCCTGTTTCTCGGCTATATGCTGGCGATGCTCGGGCTGGGCCTGCTGCCACTGCTCGGCCAGATCCTGCCGGTGCTGCTGGTGCCGGTGTTTTCGATGGCCTTCCTGCAAGCCTGCCTGCGCATCGAGCACGGCGAGCGCATCTTGCCGAACCTGCTCCTGAGCGGCTTTCGCAAGCCGGTGCTCAACCCGCTGCTCGGCCTGGGCGCGCTGTACCTGCTGACGGCGCTGCTCGCCATCGGCGCCTCGGCGCTGGTCGACGGCGGCGTGTTCTGGCAACTGATCACCGGCCACATCGATCCGAAGTCGGCCGCCGTGCGCGAATCGAACATCGGCGCGGCGATCCTGCTCACGGCCGCGCTGTACGTGCCGGCCGGGATGGGTTTTTGCTTCGCCGCGCCGCTGATCTGCTGGCAGAAAATGAGCCTGGGCAAGGCGATTTTCTTCAGCTTCTTCGCCGTGCTGCGCTCGGTCAAGGCGTTCCTGATGTTCGCCGGCGGCTGGTTTTGCATCAGCCTGATCAGCAGCCAGTTGGTGCTGCTGGTGTTTGGCCGCGGCGACCTGGCGATGACGGCCATGCTGCCGCTGTCGATGATGCTGACGATCGTCTTGCACTGCTCGTTCTACGCCGCCTACCGGCAGATTTTCGGCGTGCCCGGAAAAGCCGCCGCCGTCTCGCTCGACAAGCCGGGCGCCTGAGCGCTGCCTGACAGCGCGGGCATCGCGCCCGCGCCGAACTCAACTAGCGCAGGCTCAACTAGCCCAGGCGCTCCAGCTTGGCCACGCCCAGGTCGAGCACCTTCATGCCGTGCCGCCCGAAGTTGATCTGGGCGCGCGCGGCGCCACCGCCGCCACCGCCCTCCAGATTGACGATCACGCCCTCGCCGAACTTGGCGTGCGCGACCGATTCGCCGATGCGCCAGCCCGGCCCGCTCGCCTTCTGCGCGATCTTTTGCGCGATCAGGTTGTCGACGCCGGCGCTGCCGAGCGGCGCGTCGTCCCAGGCGCTGCGCTTGTTGGCCGACCAGTGCGACTGCACCTTGGGCGAGAGCCACTTGAGCGACTCCTCCGGCAGCTCGTCGAAAAAGCGCGACTTCATGTTGTAGCGGGTCTGGCCGTGCAGCATGCGGGTCTGGGCGAAGCTCATATACAGGCGCTTTCGGGCGCGCGTGATCGCCACGTACATCAGGCGCCGCTCTTCCTCGACGCCGCCGTCCTCGCGCGAACTGCTCTCGTGCGGGAACAAGCCCTCCTCCAGCCCGGTGATGAAGACGTTGTCGAACTCAAGCCCCTTGGCCGAGTGCACCGTCATCATCTGCAAGGCGTCCTGCCCGGCCTGGGCCTGGTTGTCGCCGGCTTCGAGCGAGGCGTGCGACAGGAAGGCCGACAGCGGCGACATCACGGCCGGCAACGGCGCGTCGGCGTCGAGGATCCCGACGCCGTCGTCGATGGTGATCGGCGCGCCGGCCTGGGCCTGCGCTTGCGGGCCGAGGAAGGCCGGCGCGCCCTGTCCATAACCTTCTTCGGAGACGAACTGGGTCGCCGCGCTGACCATCTGCTCGATGTTCTCGATGCGGTCGGCGCCCTCCTTGTCGTTGCGGTAGTGCGCGATCAGGGTGCTGGCCTCGAGCACCACGCCGACCATTTCCGGCAGCGGCAGTTGCTGGGTTTCAAAGCGCACGCCCTCGATCAGGCGCACGAAGCCGGCCAGCGACGAGCCGGCCTTGCCGGCCACGTGCGGCACCGCCGCGTACAGCGACAGGCCGTGCCGTTCGGCGGCGTCCTGCAACTGCTCGATCGAACGGGCGCCGATGCCGCGCGCCGGAAAATTGACCACCCGCAGGAAGGCCGAGTCGTTGTGCGGATTGTCCATCAGCTGCAAATAGGCGATCACGTGCTTGACCTCGGCGCGCTGGAAATAGCGCTGGCCGCCGTACACGTGGTAGGCGATGCCGGCCGAAAACAGCGCGTGCTCGATCACGCGCGACTGGGCGTTCGAGCGGTACAGCACGGCGATCTGGCTGCGCTCGGCGCCCTCGGCGATCAGGCTCTTCGACTCCTCGATGATCCACTGCGCCTCCTGCAGGTCGGAGCTGGCCTCGTACACCCGCACCAATTCGCCCAGCCCGGCGTCGGTGCGCAGGTTCTTGCCCAGGCGCTTGCTGTTGTTGGCAATCAGCATGTTGGCGCTGTCGAGGATGTGGCCGTGCGAGCGGTAGTTCTGCTCCAGCTTGATCAGGTTCTGGACTTTGAACTCGCGCTCGAAGGCGCCCATGTTGCCGACGTTGGCGCCGCGGAAGGCGTAGATGCTCTGGTCGTCGTCGCCGACGGCGAACAGCGCGCCGCCGTCGCCAGTGCCGTGGCCGGCGAGCAGCTTCAGCCAGTCGTATTGCAAATTATTGGTGTCCTGGAACTCGTCGACCAGGATGTGGCGGAAGCGCGCCTGGTAGTGCGCGCGCAGCGGCGCGTTGCGGCTCAATAACTCGTAGGTGCGCAGCAGCAGCTCGGCGAAATCGACCACGCCCTCGCGCTGGCACTGGTCGTCGTAGAGCTGGTACAGCTCTACGAGCTTGCGCTCGTGGGCGTCGTAGGCCTCGACCTTGTCGGCGCGCAGGCCCTGGTCCTTCGCGTTGTTGATGAAATACATCAGCGTCTTGGCCGGGTATTTCTCGTCGTCGACGTTGTTGGCCTTGAGCAGGCGCTTGATCATCGAGAGCTGGTCTTGCGAGTCCAGAATCTGGAACGTCTGCGGCAGCGCGGCGTCGCGGTGGTGGGTGCGCAGCAAGCGGTTGCACAGGCCGTGGAAGGTGCCGATCCACATCCCGCGCGTGTTGATCGGCAACATCGCCGACAGCCGCGCCGTCATTTCCTTGGCCGCCTTGTTGGTGAAGGTGACGGCCAGCACGCCGGCCGGCGAGACCTGCTGGGTCTGGATCAGCCAGGCGATGCGGGTGGTCAAGACGCGCGTCTTGCCGGAGCCGGCGCCGGCCAGGATCAGCGCGTGCTGGGGCGGCAGCGTGACGGCGGCCAGTTGTTCTTCGTTCAGATTGTGGAGGAGATTTTGCATCGCAAGATTATACCGGCAGGGGCGCCGGCGCGGACGCCGGCGCCCGCGGCCAGGGCCAGCGCGCTGCAAGGTTTTCATGCAGGGAAAGCCAGGCCCACACGGCGCGATTGCCCCGACTACTCGCGCGATAAACCGGACCCATTACTCGGATACACAAATACGCAAATTGCAATTTAAATATCAACTTATCTCTTAACCGATAAATCCGCGCCATTCAAGCGCCGCATCCCGACACAAATTGGGCGCATATCGTCCGGCGGGCAGCAATGATCTCTGGCTTACCAGTTTCGCCGACTTCGCCGATGGCGTTGTGAATGACGGCGTCGTCATTGAGAATTTCTACTCGGCCGATGCCAATACGTTCATTGAATGGGCGTATACCTCGGATGGCCAATGGGTCGATCTGGCGCAATTAATTTGACGTCATGACTTAAGCTCGGAAGCTGACCAATCGCGTACAGCGTTCGGGGCGAATATTACCCAATCTGGCAATATTCTTATCGAGGAAAAAAAGGGTTGGCAAGTTCAAACTTTCCAACCCTGATTGGAACGCCATATTCGAGTTAAATCGTGCGCGATTTGAACCGGCCAGCAATAAATTAAAGATCGTCGCCCCACCCGCTCAGCTAACAAGTATATGACCACGCGGCGCATCAACCGAGCCGCTGCCCATTCCATCCTGAAACCGTTGATGCCGGCGCTGCTACTTGGAGCCGACATCGCCACGCGCCTGCTCGCCGCATTACAATTGATCGCCGGCCGGACCTACTCGCACCGGCCGGACATCATCAAGTCAAAGCCCCGAGTTGCACGCCCGAAGCCGCACAAGTCCATGAGTCAGAAGCCGTGCTGACGCGAGGCGCTGCTAAGTTCGGTGGATTGCGAATTGACCTCATTGCGAAAAAATAAAATCAACTTCTGAATCAACAGCGCCAGGGTGGGATTTCCCGACGAGGTTTTATAGGCCAGTCCTATATCGATGAACAATAAATCGACTTCTTTCAGCTCTCGAAAGACGACTCCCTGATGCCGGATCTTCTGCAAGGATTCGGGAATCAGCCCAATGCCGCCTTCATTGGCAATCATGCTCAACAAAACGTGATGATCGGACGGTTCCGGCAGACGCTGCGGCGAAAACTTTAGTTTCCTGAATAACTCTTCGCAGTAATCGTAGAAGCCGGCATTGAGCTCCCGCTTAAACCAGAACAGCACCTCGTCATTTAAATCCTTCAACGAGACCATTTTTTTGCTGGCCAAGCGGTGGCCCTTCGGCAGGGCGACGCATAGGCGGTCGCGGTAGAGGTGCTGGACGATCAAGTCGTTGACGCTGGAGGGCATGCCGATGATGGCGGCGTCGAGGCGATTGCGGTGGATGTCGCGTACCGATTTGACGGAAGTCTGCCGTTTAAAGTCGATTTCCAGATGTGGATCTTCCCTCTGGAGAAACGGCAGGATCTGGGCGAATTTTTCCGTGTCTGCAACGGTGGTCAGGCCGATCACCAGCGGCGCCCTTGACGTGGCGAGACCCGCATGGAAACGCTGGGTCATTTTTTCACAAGCCAGCAGCAGTTCGGAAGCGTCTTTGACCAGCGCTTCTCCTTCTGGCGTCAACGCCACCCCATGGGTCGAGCGGTTCAGCAATTGCACGCCCAAGGCAACCTCGAGCTCCTGGATCTGCCGGCTGAGCGGCGGCTGCGTCATGTGCAAACGCGCTGCTGCTTCCCTGAAATTCAACGTCTCCGCGAGAGCGATGAACATCTCAAGTTGTCTCAGTTTGAATCGCGGGGCCATATAGAAAAGGTATCACAAAATTGGGATTGGTAATTGTAATTCAAAGAACTTACATTATGTGCATTCGCAGAAAGATTAATTTTTAATTAACATGTCTGCGTTTTATGGGTTCGGCAAACAATCTGTAAATTTGTAAACGGCAGAAAAACACCACTTAACGCAAGTCCACTTGGTCCCCAAAGGAGAATTACCATGGCAAGCACCATCTTATTGATTACCGAAAGCTTTCCAACTGCAGAGTCGTTTGACGCCGTCGCCAATGCCTGGGCTGCGCAATCGAAGCCGGCGGCATGCAGCGCACGCAAGGTGTACACCGCAATCGACGAATCGAGCTGCCTTGAATTGATCGCACTGGACAATATCGCGCAGGTCGCGGAACTGGAAAACCATTTTCAACAGAGCTGGTCGCTGACCGGCTTGAGCCTGCAAGCTGATTTCCAACGCCAGTTGCTGCGTTTCGTGGAAGCGCCAAAGGATGTCGACGGCGCGATACCGGCCACGCCATATATCCAGTTGCGTCATGTCGAAGTCCGTCCGCCGGTCTACCCCGATTATCTGTCCTGGCGTGAGCGCACCATTTTTAATGTGGTGCGCAATGCGGACGAGGTGGAGGCATTCCTGGCCTATCACTCGGTGGTGAGCAGCGAGCCTGGCGTGATGTTCGTGTCCGGTTTTTCCTGCCCGGTCGAGCAATACACCAGCGTGTTCAATTCGGACCACTACAAGGATATCGTCGCGCAGGCCGGCAATCAATATATCACCGGTGGCGAGCGTGGGCTGTACACCAAAATCTATCACGCCGTTTAATGGGAGCCGCATGAAAACCAAATTCGAGCATGGCGCCCATCCACAGCGCGTGGCGGTGGTGAGTGGTAGCACCGGTGGCATGGGGACGGCGATTTGCCGCAAGCTGGCGGCAGACGGAATGCGGGTTGTGATGCTGGGGCGCAGCGCAGAAAAGCTGAGCCGCGTAAGCGACCAGATCCGGCGCGAACTCGATCTGTGTACGCCACCCTTGATACAGACGATCGACATTGCGGACCCGCAATCGGTCGGCCAGGCCGTCGAGACCATTTATCAGAACGTGGCGCAGGTTGATTTGCTGGTGCATGCGGCTGGCGACGGTCCGGTGGCCTCGCTGCTCGAGACGACCGAGGCGATGTGGAGCGACACCGTGCAGTCCAAACTGCTGGGCACGATACGCCTGACCAAGCAGATCGCCGCGCGGATGGTGGCTTGCAAGTCGGGCCAGATCGTGATCGTCAACGGGGTGTTCAGCCTGGAGCCCGACCCCATGTTTGCGGTCAACAGCACGGTCAATTGCGCACTGGCGGGCTTTGCCAAAGCCAGCGCGCGTGACTTGGGGCGCAGCAAGGTGCGGGTCAACGTGGTCAATCCCGGCGCCACCGAAACGGCGTTGTGGAAACAGATTGCCAAGGATCTGGCCACCCAGCTGCAGACCACCTCGCAGGTGATCAACGAGATGGTGCTGGCGAAAATTCCACTGGGCAGGCTGGCCACGCCGGACGACGTGGCAGGCATTGTCGGCTTCCTCGCCAGCGATGCGGCGGCCTACCTGAACGGCGCGACCATCACGGTCGACGGCGGCGTGACGGCGGCCGTATGACGGGCCCGCACCCTGCCGAACGCGGCGTGGCATCCGGGCGTCTCAGGTCGCTGCTGATTGCCTGCCTTGTCACCTGCCTGGCGGTGGCCGCCGTGTATTTGCCGCAGTCCGTCTTTCCTGTGATCGCACAAAGCTTCGGCCTGGAAGAGAGTGCGGCCCGTCTGACCTTTACCTATGCCAGCGTGGCGTACGGCGTGGCGTTTTTCGTGGTCGGTCCCTGGACGGACCGGGTCCGGCCGCAGGTGCTGGCCAGCATCGGATTGGTGGTGACGGCCGGTGCGCTTGCGCTGGCCAGCGCAAGCGCGACCTATCCGACCTTGCTGATCGCCATGACGGTGACCGGCGCCGCCGCCGCCATGGTGCCAGCGGCCATGTTCGCGCTGGTTCCCGGCATGGCACCGCCGAAGCAACTGGGCAGCTATTTCGGGGTCATCATCGCCGCCTCGGTCACCGGGATTTCGATCGGCCGTGCCTTGCCGGGCGTGTTGGCTGACTATCTCAGCTGGCGCGGCGCCTTCCAGGCATTTGGCGCAATTCTGTTGCTCGCCATGTTGTTTGCGCAATGGCTGCCGGCGCACCCGGCGCGCGAGGCGGCGGCCGCCAAACGCCCCTGGCTGCGGCTGTATGAAGAAGCCGTGCAATTGCTGGTGACGCCTGGCCTGGCGCCGCTGTTCCTGACCGGGTTCGGGCTGTTCTTCGGCTACCTGGGCTGTATCACGTTTCTCACGTATCGGCTCAACCAGGCGCCCTTCAGCCTGAGCAGTATCCAGATCGGCGCGGTGGGGTTTTTGGGCTTGATCGCCGTGCTTGGCGCCCCATTGTCCGGCGCGTTGGCGGCACGCATCGGCGCGCGGTTGGTGGCGCTGCTCAGCCTTGTTTTGGCGACCGCCAGCATCATCGTGCTGGGGCAGGCTGGGTCGCTGTCAGTGGCGGTGCCGGGGGTGCTTGGCTTGTTCCTGGGGGTATTTTCGTGCCAGCCAGCGATCTTTGCGCTGATCGCATCCCAGGTTCCCGCAGACAAGCGCGGGGCCTCGTCTTCGATGTATTTGTTGACCTGCTTCGTGGCCGGCGGTGCGGCGAGCTGGGCCTTGGGTCCGCTGTGGTCCCGGTATGGATTTACTGCGGTCACGTATGCCTCGGCCGCAGCATTGCTGGTGGCGATTGCGCTGATGTCGCTGGAATTGGCAAGCGAGCGCGCCGGTTTGGTGGGCATGGCGAAGTAAGACCTGTTATGAACAGTTTTTGACGAAACGCCATTTTATTTACTTCTCAATTAAAGAAATGCTATGAGCAAAGAAAAATTCGTTTTCGTGGTCGGCGATAAATTCACCGAATTCGGCCAGCACGAGCAGGTGGTGACCTTAAGCGGCCTGAACAAGCTGCTGCGGCAGGAAGGCTTTGCGACCGGCGCTAGCGCCATCAAACTCGTGGCCGGCCAGGGCATCTCGGAAGCGGACGTGCAGCGCATTATCGATGCCGCGCCGCACCAGGCCGTCGACCGCCAGATCCTGTTGAATCATCCGGTGCGGGCGAGCTTGCGCACCACCCATAAACGGCGTCTGCACAACTCGATCATTTCTTCACCGCGCCAACTGAGTGACAAGCTGTATGAAGTCGATTTGCTGGTCGATGAGCGCTCGGAACTGATGCGCGACCATCAAACCGGGCAGCACATCCAGGGCATGATCCTGGTCGAAGCGGCACGCCAAATGTTTTTGGCGGTGACGGAAGATTTTTTCATCGAGCAGGAAGCACAGCGCGATTACTACTTCGTGATCAATCAGATGGATGTGAAATACACCGCATTTGTTTTCCCGATCGGTGCGCTATTGCGCTATGAAATCATCGAGCAGCGCACGGACGATCCCGATCGCCTGTCTTTCACGGCAAAAATTTCCGTGTTGCAGGCAGAGGTCGCGGCCACCGAAGTGCTGGTCAAATTCACCGCCTTCCTTGCCGCCAACATCAAAAAGAAAGAACACCAGCAAGCCATGCTGACTTTGCAAAAGCAGCAGAACTTGTTAGCCCGTCCCTTGGCGCTGCCGCTGCTGGCCCAGGGGCACGGCAACGGCCTGCCAGTGGCCGTCTAGGAGCAGACCATGCGTGCGGAAACCTTTGAACTGAGCGTGACGACACAGGGGCCGACCTATCCACCCAGCGAGGTGATGGATGCCGATGGCAACTTCATCGTGATTGGCCGGATCAACCGCGCTGCGCCAGACGGCAGCGTCCGGTCGGAGTGGGGCCGGGCGATCGTCGCACGGGACAGTGCCTTGCCTGAATTCGGCGCCAATCTGCCGTATCGAATCGAGCGGGAATTGCCGGCCAATCTAGGCGCGCGGGATGCCGCGCTGGTATTGCACACCTTGCCGCTGCCGCTGCCATGCAACAACTATCCGATGCTGTTCGCACCGGAGCAGTGTCCCGACGCGGCGGCAATGCACAAGCCCAGCTATCCGTTTCACCAGGTGCCGATCCCGGACCTGCGCGAACAGGATGGCCGCAAATTGCAGCACGAGATCACGCTGGGGCAGTGGGTCGCGGCGCGGGGGCAGTTGCGGGTCAGCCTGACCGCCGATGAACGCGCGGCCAACTTCGAGTTTGGCTTTACCGGTCTGATACCAAACAGCCTGTACACGGTGATGAGCCTGCGCCAGCACGATTTGAACCCTGCGCGGCCCACCCGGCCCGGGCCGCTTGGCGTGCCGAATGTGTTCGTGACCGATAGCGAAGGCAAGGCAAGTTATTCGGCAACCCTGCCCGATGCCTTTCCCGATCCGGATCGGCACGAGGCGAACCGGATCATCAATGTGGTGGTCTTGTGGATGAGCTACCAGATGAACCGGGGGGGAGCGATTGGCTACTTCGGGCTCGGCGGCGATATTCACGCGCAGTTGAAGCTGGCCGCGCCGAGCTTCCAGCAATTCACGACCAAGCGCTGAGGCTGGTCGGCGCAGTTTGCGCATTGGACGACGCGCCTTGCGCGTCATTTGCTTGATCAATTTTTAAGGAGTTTGCATGCCGATTATCGCCATTACCACCTGGCCTACCCTGGGCGACACCAAGAGCCGCGAGCTGATTGAGCAAGTCACCGCGACCGTGCACGCGGTCACGGGGGCGCCGCTGGACAAGATCGTGGTCCATATCACCGAGATCGCCAGAAACCGCTGGGGAGAAGCCGGCGTGCTCGGCGACGACCCTGATTTCCCTACCAAAAGCCGCCGTTCAACTTGACCGAAGGAGTATTTCTGTGACCAAGAAATTTGTATTTTGCGACCTCGACGAAACCTTGATCAGCATGAAGAGCATGTTCAGCTTTCAAGACTATTGGTTCCAGCATTGGACGGTCGAACAGGGCATCGACACCCATGGCGAACTTGACGACATCAACGCCATCCTGCAGTCGCTGCGCCGACGCGGTGCCAGCCGCGAAGAGTTGAACCGCCGATATTATGAATTCTTTGCCGGCCGGCGCGTGTCCGACGTCGCGGCCTGTGCCGAGCGGTGGTTCGCCCACGTCAGCCAGATCGGGCCCGATCTCTGGCTGCACGATAGCTGTGCGGAGATGAACCGCTTGCGCGCACTCGGCTATGAGCCGGTGCTGGTGTCGGGTTCCCTGACGGAGATCGCGCGCCCAGTTGCGGACGCGCTCGCCATCCGGCACATCCTTGCCACCAATCTGATGCGCTCCGGGGATCACTACAACGGCCGCATCATTGCGCCGCAGACCATCGGCCAAGGCAAGGCGCGCGCGGTAGCGTCGTTCCTCGACCGCCAGCAGGCCCGGGCGGCGGACTGCGCGGCGATGGGCGACGACCGCTCCGATATCCCGATGCTGGAATTGGTGGGCGACCCGATCGCCGTGATCGGCGATGCGCTGCTGGCCATGGAGGCGAGCAAGCGTGGCTGGCGCCGTATCGAATCGACGTCCATTGCGCAAGCTGCCTAGATGCCACGCAGCCGCTTCCCCGGCTGAACCCGGTGCCGGGGGATCCGCTGACGGCGCTACCCAGCGGTGCATTCAATTTGTAAGAGGACAATATGAAACAAGTCAGATTAGGAACAAGTGACATCAGCGTCGCCGCCATCGGGCTCGGCTGCATGGGCATGTCCGAGTTTTATGGCGCCACCAACGATCAAGTGTCGGTGCTGGTCTTGCAACGGGCATTGGAGCTCGGCGTCACGATGTTCGACACGGCCGACACCTACGGCGCCGGGCATAACGAAACCATGGTCGGCGCTGCCTTGAAGGAACGGGGCGGCGCCCCTGTGATTGCCACCAAGTTCGGCATCGCCCGCAAGCCCGGTGAATACGCGCGGCGCATCGACAACAGCGCGGCCTATATCCGCCAGGCGTGCGAGGATTCGCTGCGCCGACTGGGAACGGACACCATCGATCTGTATTACGCGCACCGGATTTCTGCCGACGTGCCGATCGAAGAGTCGGTCGGCGTGATGGCCGATCTGGTTCGCAGCGGCAAGGTGCGCGCGCTGGGGCTGTGCGAAGTCTCCGCTGACCTGCTCCGGCGGGCGCATGCGGTTCATCCGATTGCCGCCGTGCAGAGCGAATACTCGGTATGGAGCCGCGAACCGGAAATCGACTTGCTGCCGGCCTGCCGGGCGCTGGGCGTGTCCTTTGTTGCCTACAGCCCCCTCGGACGCGGTATGTCGACCGGCAATATCGATACCAAGACCGTCTTCGACGACAACGATTTCCGCAAGATCGCGCCGCGTTTCCAGCCCGAGCACCTGGCCGCCAATCTGGCATTGCTATCGGCGCTCAAAGCGCTGGCAGTGGAAAAACATTGCACTCCGGCGCAAATCTCGCTGGCCTGGTTATTAGCCCAAGGGAACGACATCGTCGCCATCCCCGGCACCAAGCAAATTGGCTACCTGGAGTCGAACTGGCAGGCCAGCCATATCGCGCTCGACGCGGCCGACCTGACGCGGATTAACCAGGCGCTGCCGCTGGGCGCTGCGTCGGGTGCACGTTACCCCGAGGCCGGACGTCAGGGCCTGGAAACGCGCAAGGCGGCGGCGTAACCTCCGCCGCCCCCCATTGCGGTAGCTTTGGGGGGCGATTGCCGCCATCCATCACCAGCGTGCCCGGTGCTGTCGGGCTCATGCTTGCCGGCCATGGCCGGCATTGACGATCATGACCGCGCGTGACGGCGCCAGGTCAGGGCTGGCGAATTTGAAACACGGCGTTGTCGCCCCAGGTTGCGACCACCAGCGAGCCGTCCGGCGCCATCGCCAATCCGACCGGACTACGCAAGCCATCGGCGATGATGGTGCGTTCGCCTTGCCGGTTGATGCGACTGACGGTGGTGGCGCCATAGTCGACGACATACACCGCATCCGCGCCGGCAGCGACGATCCCGGGTCCCGGGCTGCGCAGTTCGGTGTTGATGGACTTGGCGATTTTCCCGCCAGAGACCAGCGATATGCCGCCCGCGATGTTGCTCACCAACAGATCGCGATTCGGCAGTTCGACCACGCCGACCGGGGTCTGCAAGCCTTCAGCCACGACTTCGATTTTCCCGTCGGGCTGCGAAGCAAGAATTTGATTGGTCCGGCGATTGGCGATCAGCAGGCGGCCCCTGGCGTCAAATGATAAGCCGGCAGGTGTCGCCAAGCCCTTGACGAACACAGTCCTGGCGCCGTCCGACGTGAAGCGCCATACCAGGTCTTCGTTGTATGAGGAGACATACACATCGCCTTTGGGCGAGATGGCCAGCCCGGCAGGGCCGCTGAGCCCGCTGGCGAATACCGTCCGCTCACCTTGTGGCGAGAAGCGCAGCACGCTGCCGGAGGACCAGTTCGCCACGTACAGCGTGCCCGTGGCATCGTAAGCCATGCCCACCGGTGAGCTCAGCCCATCGTACTTGGCGACCTTGTCGAGCTTCCACATGCTCGGCGGCGGCTGTTTGGCTTCGAGGGGTTGCACTAGCGAACTTGCCATCAGCAGGGCGGCACAGGCCGACTGGTAGATTGGTTTCATCGCGTCTGCTCCTGGGAAAATATCTCCTTGGCTGCAAATAAACCGTTCAGTGCCGCGGGAAAGCCGGCATACACGGCCATTTGCATGATGACTTCAACGATCTCCTGTTGCGAGCAGCCGACATTGCGGGCGCCGTGAATGTGTACCTTGAGTTGCGGTGATGCATTGCCCAGCGCGGTCAAGGCGGCCACCACGGCGAGCTCGCGGGACTTGAGGTCCAAGCCCGGGCGCGAATAGATGTCACCAAAGGGGAACTCGATCAGCAAGCGTGCGAAGTCAGGCGCGATGTCCTTCAGGCTGTCGAGCACATTCTCGCCAGCCTGTCCATCAATTTCCTTGAGCTTTGCCAAGCCCCGTTCATAGCGTTCGTTACTCATGGATGTACTCCGGCAGTTTGTGTCAAGCCAGTGTAGGTTCCGCCGCAGAGACTTTTCCAATACCATTTCTGTGATACTTTTTTGGTATGGGTGATTTCATCGGGCCGCTTTCGTGGCCAGACGGCCGAAGCGCGGAGCGTTCAGATTTTCAGCTGGGCATCACGCCGTCGTCGACATGCGTTGTAATTTGACCTCCTGGCCCCTATAGCCGGGATACCGCCAATAAGCCCGGCTGAGACATCTGCCAGCGGCGATACAAAAATATATTAGGGGAAGGGGGGCGGCTTACAATCCACCGGACATAGGGGCGTATCGGCCGTTGTCGATATCGGGCAACGCCATCGCCGGGACCGCCCCGGACCGGCCGCGTCACGCGGCGGCGACACCCTGCTGGCCCTCCACATCGTCGAAAAAGCAGACCGCGTTCTTGCCGGCCCGCTTGGCGCGGTACATCGCGATGTCGGCCTGCGACATCAGCTGCGAGCTGGAGATCGGCTCGCCGCGGTGCCAGACCACGCCGAGCGACGCGCTCAGCGTCAGGATCGCGTCGCCCACGACATACGGCGCGCAAACGGCGGCCAGGCACTGCTCGGCGACCAGCGCGGCCGCTGCGCGCGGCGCCTCCAGGTCGGCCAGCAGGATCACGAACTCGTCGCCGCCC
>JACMLV010000499.1 GCA_014379395.1 Burkholderiaceae bacterium | reverse complement strand
TGCTCGAGCAGCTCAAGGGCCGTGCCATCCCCAACATCGTCTGGCTGTGCAAGGGCTTCGAATACGACACCGGCCTGCTGCCGCACCAGATCGTCCAGCAGGTGCTCGGTGACGCGGTGCCCGGCGGCGCCCTGTCCGGCCCCTCGTTCGCGCAGGAGGTGGCGCGCGGCCTGCCGTGCGCGCTGACCATCGCGTCCGACTCGGCCGCCTTGCGCGCCGACGTCGTCGCCGCTGTGCACGGCGGCAATATTCGCGTCTATTCGAGCCCGGATCTGGCCGGCGTGGAAGTGGGCGGCGCGGTGAAGAACGTGCTGGCGATCGCCACCGGCATGGCCGACGGCCTCGGCCTTGGCATGAATGCGCGCGCGGCCCTGATCACGCGCGGCCTGGCCGAGATCACCCGGCTCGGCACCGCCCTCGGCGGGCAGACCGAAACCTTCATGGGCCTGACCGGAATGGGCGACTTGATCCTCACCTGCACCGGCGACTTGTCGCGCAACCGCCGGGTCGGCCTGTGCCTGGCCGAGGGCAAGCCGCTGGCGACCATCGTGGCCGAGCTCGGCCACGTGGCCGAAGGCGTGCCCTGCGCGCAGGCGGTGCGCGCGCTGGCGCGCAAGATGGGAGTGGAGATGCCGATCACCGAGGCGGTGGCGGCGGTGTTGTTCGACGGCGCGCAGCCGCTCGACATGGTTTCGCGCCTGCTGGCGCGCGATCCGCGCGGCGAGGCCGCCTGAGCGCGGTGGCCGGCGCGCCGGTTTAGCCGACTTTTAGCCGCCCCGGCTAGCCGACGAGCAGGATGGTGCGCAGCAGCAAACTATCCTGCAAGGCGTGCAGGGCGTGCCCCACGCCGCCGTTCAGGTACATCATCTGACCGGCCCGCAACACCTGGCTCCCTCCGCCGGCTTCGACCGCCACCTCGCCCTGCAGGCACAGCATGGTCACCTCGCCCGGCACATGGTGCTCCGGCACCCGCTTGTCCTTCGGCAAAACCATCCGGATCAGTTCCTGCTCGTCGGTCTTGGCCAGGGCGATCGAGGAAAAATGCGACAAATCCATTCCGTCCTGCACCTTGATGACGTCGCCCGACGCCGCGTGTTGCAAAGCCATGTGATCCTCCTTTATTCGGCCGGCGCGGCCGGCACACTGCGCAACCACGCCACCAGAGGCAGCGCGTCGCGCAATCCCGCCGCCAGTTGCGGCACCAGCCGTTCGGGCTGGTCGAACGGCAGCTCGACTTCGATCCAGACGAAAAAACTCTTGAGCTTGATGTATTCAATGTGCAAGGCGTCGGCGCCGAAGCCCTTGGGCGGACGCAGCAGCTTGTCCTCCTCCTGCAGTGTGCCATAGGTCTGCCGCAAAGCCCGGTTTTTCAGCAGCTTGGCGAAGCCGGCCGCGTCGTCGACCAAGTGCTGGCGGATGGCGCGCAGGCGCGCCGGCGGCGGCATGTATTCGCCGGCGCCGAACAGCAGCTTGCCGTTGCCGTCCATCTGCAGGTAATAGGTCGGCCCGCCGGCCTGGCCCGGACGCTTCAAGTCGTTCGGCACCATGGCCGCCGAGAAGTTCGTCTTGTAGGGGCGCTTGTCGCGCGCGAAGCGCACGTCGCGGTTGATGCGGAACAGCGCCTTTTTCGGGTTGCAGGCCGCCATCAATGGATCGAAGCGGGCGACTTCGCGCAGCAACCCGGTGACCACGGCGAGGAATTCTTCGCGCAGGATGTCGTAGCGCGGCTTGTTCATGACGAACCACGGGCGGTTGTTGTTCTCGCTCAGTTCGAGCAGGAATTGACTCAGGGCGCGCAAATGCATGTTTCGGTTTCCAGTGGGGGGATTATTGGGCCGGCGGGCGCGGCACCGGGCGCTTGCCGACCAGGATCTCGAGCGTCGCCTCGCGCTCCTTGCGCAGCACCGTCATCCGGGCGCTGCCGCCGGGCGGCAGCTGGGCGATCAGGTTGAGCATGGCGGTGGTGTCGGCCACCGGTTTGCCCTGCACCGACAGCAAGATGTCGCCCGGCTTCATGCCGGCCCGGTCGGCCGGGCCGTTGCGCACCACGCCGGCGATGATGGCGCCGCTGCTGCGCGACAGGCCGAAGCTTTGCGCCAGCTCCGGCGTGATGTCCTGCGACTCGACGCCGATCCAGCCGCGCACCACGTGGCCGGTCTTGATGATGTCGTCGAGCACCGCCTTGGCGGTCGAGACCGGAATGGCGAAGCCGATGCCGACCGAGCCGCCGGTTTGCGAATAGATCGCCGAATTGATCCCGAGCAGGTTGCCGCGGGTGTCGATCAGGGCGCCGCCCGAATTGCCGAAGTTGATCGCGGCGTCGGTCTGGATGAAGTTCTCGAAGTGGTTGATGTGCAAGTTGTTGCGTCCCAGCGCCGAGACGATGCCCATCGTGACGGTCTGGCCGACGCCGAACGGGTTGCCGATCGCCAGCACGACGTCGCCCACGCGGGCCTGCTCGGCGTGGCCGAGCACGATCACCGGCAGCTTGTCGAGGCCGATCTTGATGACGGCCAGGTCGGTCTCCGGGTCGAGCCCGACCACCCGCGCCGGCGCCTTGCGCCCGTCGGCCAGCACCACCTCGATCTCGTCGGCCGCGTCGACCACATGGTTGTTGGTCAGGATGTAGCCCTCGGGGCTGACGATCACGCCCGAACCGAGGCTGCTGCGCCGCTCGTCGTCCGCGCCGTCCGGATTGCGCTCGCCGAAGAATTTTTTGAGGATGGGGTCGCCCGCCAGCGCGCCGGGCAGCCGGCGCGCTGCCTTGCTGGTCAAGATGTTGACCACCGCCGGCATGGCGCGCCCGGCCGCCTCGCGGTAGGAGGCCGGGGCCGGCCCGCCGGGCGCCGC
>JACMLV010000498.1 GCA_014379395.1 Burkholderiaceae bacterium | reverse complement strand
TTGTTGCCCGGCCCGGCCAAGACCAGCACCTTGGCATGGATCGGCGCGGACGCCAGCAGAGCCAGCGCCGCCTTGGCGCCGGCGCGACCGGCGCGCTGCATCAGGGCGCCGGCTGGCAATTGTTGCGCGGCAGCTTGCTCGATGGCGCGGATTTCGGCGACGGTGTAGAGCGGATTCATGAGTGGTCTCGCTGGTGAGATGGGGGTGCGTCAACATAATGCCGATCCGGCCCGCGCGCAAGGGCGGCGCATGCCGGCCGGTGCGATTGGGGTCCCGGAATCGACTCGCCCTTGGCGTCAAGCGGCCACATCGCCCGACGCCGCGGCCGTGAAATGGAAAATTTTCAAATTTCTAAATTGACATCCGTAAATATATGATAATCTTTATTGTTGAATATTTTGCACCACGTCAAGGCGATGGCGATTTTGCTCAGTCACTGCGAAGGCGCGCCGCAACCAGTTAGAAAGAAGCGATCGATGGCGATGTTAATTGACGTACAAGCGCATCAGCGACTATACCTGCGCTCGTTTCATATTTTTGGGCGGAATCGAGCCCGGTGCGACACATTTTTGAGCGCCCAGGATGCCTCCCAAATCCACGCCTCGATCCGTTGGGGCGGCCGCGCGTGGACGCTGGTCGACCATAGTCGAAACGGCACCACGATCAATGGCAAACGGCTGGCCGCCAACATCGAAACAGCGCTGAAGATCGGCCATGAAATACGGTTCGGCCTCGGGGCGGCGGCGGCCTGGGTGGTGGACAATCTCGATCCACCGTCCGAGATGCTGGTGCCGGCGGACGAGCAACTGCCGGCGCTGTCGTTGAAGCGCTGCCATTTGCTGCCCGACGAGGCCGCTCCCGAGGCCGCGGTCTACCTGCTGCCGGGCGGCCAATGGATGTGGGACAACGGCGTCGAAAGCGTCGCCCTCCAGGACGGCGACGTGGTGCGCGTCGGCGCCAGCGAGTGGAGATTTCTCGGCTCGCCGGCGCTCGCGGCCACCTCGGACTTGGGCCAGCTGCGCTGCCCCGACCCGGAAAACGCGCTCTTCGACTTTTCCGTCAGCCAGAACGAGGAGCACATCTCGCTGCATATCTCGAACGCTGGCAACAGCGCCGATCTCGGTGAGCGAACCCACCACTACAGCCTGCTAACGCTGGCCAGGCGACGCCTCGATGACGCCGGGCGCGGCATCGAGGCGGCTAGCCAGGGCTGGATCGACGCGGCGCAATTGTCGCGCATGCTAGGCATAGACCAGGCGCACCTGAACATCCAGATCTTCCGCGCCCGCAATCAGATCGCGTCGGCCCTGCCGGGAGAGGGCAAGCTGACCGATGTCATCGAGCGCCGCCGCGGCGAGCTGCGCTTCGGCGCCTTCCCGTTCCGGATCGTGCGCGGCGCCAGTATCGAAGCGAGCTTCAATCCGGTCCTGCTGGCGGCGGCCGGTTCGGCCCGCCACGCGCGTGGCGCGGCGGGCATGTCCTGATCGTGCCGGCGCGCCCGAACCAACCGCCCTTAGACCGGCCGGCGCGTGCCGGCCGGGCATAACGCTTCCGGACTCGGAAAGGCAAGCATGGACATCGAGCGGGTTTCAGCCGGTTTGACGGAATACCAACTGATTCGCCTGTTGGGCGAAGGCGGGGCCGGTTCCGTGTTTCAGGCGCGTCAAATCAGCACCGGCCAGATCGTCGCCTTGAAACTGTTGCGCCGGGGCGAAGACGGCGGCGCCGGCAGTGGCCGGCGCCCGGCCGAGCGCTTCGAGCGCGAAACCGGCTTGTGCGCGCAACTCCATCATCCGCACATCGTGCGCTTGCTGGACAAGGGCCAGGCCGCCGACGGGCAACTGTTCGCCGCGTTCGAATTCGTGCCGGGGGAGACGCTGCGGGACCGGCTGCACAGGAAGGGCGCGCTGAGCGCGTTGGCGACCGGCGAGCTGATGGGGCAGGTGCTCGACGCTCTGGCCTGCGCCCACGCGCAAGGCATCGTCCATCGCGATCTGAAACCGCACAACATCATGGTCACCACCACCGGCACCCGCGCGCACGTCAAAGTGCTCGACTTCGGCATCGCCGCCTTCATTCCGGAGCGCCAGAGGGCCGACTATCGCAATCTGACGATCACCCAGGAGACCATGTGCTCGCCCTCCTACAGCGCGCCGGAACAGCTGCGCGGCGAGCCGCCGACGCTCAAGAGCGACTTGTATGCGTGGGGCTTGCTGTTCATCGAGTGCCTCACCGGCCGGCCTGCGGTTTCTGGCCAGACGCTGGCCGAGATTTTTCACAAGCAATTGAGCGCGCTCGAGGTGCCGATTCCGCCGGCGCTGCTGGGCCACCCGCTGGCCGCGCTGCTGCGCCGGGTCTTGAAAAAAAATCCGGCCGAGCGCGCCGGGCTGGCCGCTTCGCTGTACCGGGACTTCCAAAAGATCAACTTGGCCAATATCGTCGGCGATCTCGATCCGCGGCGCGACGCCGCGCCCGCCGCCGACACGGCCCATCCGTCCTTGCCGTCGGCCACGCGCGCATACCAGCCGGCGTGGTTCGGCCTGTCCTACGCGCGCCAGCAAATCTCGGTGTTGTGTTGCAGCCTGTTTGTCACGACCCCGCTGGAAAACGAGATTGAGCTCGAAGCGCTGGAAGCGCTCGAGCGCGATCAGCTCAGCCTGTGCATCGACACCGCGACCCGCTACGGCGGCCATCTCGCCGGCTCGCTCGGCAATAGCTTGATGTTCTACTACGGCTACCCGCAGGTCACCGACAACGATGCCCGCCGATCGGCGCGCACCGCCCTCGAACTGATCGGCCAGGTGCGCCGGCGCGGCGCCGCGCTCGAGCAGCAGGGCTTCCGGCTCGACATTCGCATCGGCATCCACTCCGGCATCGTGCTGACGCGGCAGGGCGAGGCGCCGACAGGGCTGACGCCCAACACCGCGATGCAGCTCGAGCGGCTGGCCGCCCCGGGGGCGGTTCTGGTCAGCGCCGCCGCGCGCAGGCTGCTTGAGCAATACGTCCAATTCGAGGACGGCGCGCCCGCCGCGGTCGAGGGCGGGGCCGGCATGCTGCGCTATTTCGCGCTGGCCGGCGAGCGC
>JACMLV010000055.1 GCA_014379395.1 Burkholderiaceae bacterium | reverse complement strand
CGGGCCCACAGCGCCGACCTGGGCGGCTTTCTCACGCACGACGAGCGCGGCAAACATCTACCGGGCTACCTGCACCAGTTGGCGGCGGCGCTGGCGCAGGAGCAGGCCGGCCTGCAAGACGAGCTGGCCCGGCTGACCCGCAGCGTCGACCATATCAAGGACATCGTGGCGACCCAGCAATCGTTGGCCGGCGCGGCGCGGATGGTCGAGCTGGTGCAGGTGCGCGATCTGCTCGACGACGCCCTGCGCATGCACGCCGGGGCGCTGCTGCGCCACGATGTGACGGTGGTGAAGCAATTCGCCGCGGTGCCGGCGCTGCCGCTCGACAAGCACCAGCTGCTGCAAATCCTGGTCAACCTGATCGGCAACGCCAAGCAGGCGATGGCCGGCGCCGGCCACGGCCACGGCCACCGCCACCGCCTCACGCTCGGGCTCGACATGGTAGACGCGGACGACCCCAAGGACGGCGGCGCCGGTCCGCGCCTGCGTATCCGCGTCGCCGACGAGGGTGACGGCATCGCGCCGGAACACCTGCTGAGAATCTTCAGCCACGGCTTCACGACGCGGGAAAACGGCCACGGCTTCGGGCTGCACAGTTGCGCGCTGGCGGCGCGGGCCATGGGCGGCACCCTGGCGGCGCACAGCGACGGCCCCGGCCGGGGCGCCACCTTCACCCTCTTGCTGCCGGTGACGCCGGCCGCGTCCAACCCAGAACCGCCAATCGCGCCAACCGCACCGACACCACCAACACCACCAACACCACCAACACCACCAACACCACCAACACCACCGACACCACCGACGAGCCCACCGGAGCGCACCCAATGAATACCCAGCCGAACCGGCGCATCCTGTTAATTGACGATACGCCCGCGATCCACGAGGATTTCCGCAAGATCCTCGGCCAGCCGCAGGACAGCGATTTCGACGCGGCCGAGGCGGCGCTGTTCGGCCTGGCGCCGCGCCCGCCGGCGGTCGAATTCGAGCTCGATTCGGCCTATCAGGGCGAGCAGGGCGTGGCGATGGCGGCGCAGGCGCTGGCCGCCGGCCGGCCGTATGCGATGGCCTTCGTCGACATGCGCATGCCGCCCGGCTGCGACGGTGTGGAAACCATCGAACGGCTCTGGCGGGAGGATGCGTTGCTGCAGGTCGTCGTCTGCACCGCCTATTCCGACCACGCCTGGGACACCCTGCTGGCACGGCTCGACGCCGGCGACCGGCTGCTGATCCTGAAAAAGCCGTTCGACCCGATCGAGGTCTGGCAGCTGGCCTGCACCCTGACCGCCAAGCGCCAGTTGACGCGCCAGGTGGCCTTGAAGATGGCCGACCTGGAGGCGACGATCCAAGCCCGCACCTTCGATCTGAGGCGGGCCAACGAGGTCCTGCAGGCCGAAATCAGCGAGCGCAAGCTGCTCGAGAGCCAGCTGGTGCAGTCGGAAAAGCTGGCCTCGATCGGCCAGCTGGCCGCCGGCGTGGCCCACGAGATCAACAATCCGGTCGGCTTCGTGCTCTCCAACGTTGGCATCCTGGGCGGCTATTTCGACGCGCTGTTGAAGATGAACGCGGCCTACGAGGAGGCGTGCGGGGCGCTGGCCCCGGCTGCGGTGGCCGGCTTGAACAACTTGCGCGCCAGCCTGGAGCTCGACTATCTGAAGGAGGATCTGCCGCCGCTGATGCGCGAGACGCGCGACGGCATCGTGCGGGTGCGCCAGATCGTCCAGGATTTGCGCGATTTCTCGCGCATCGACGCCAGCGCCGACTGGCAATGGAGCGATCTGCACCAGTGCATCGACACCACCTTGAACATCGTCAACAGCGAAATCAAGTACAAGGCCGACGTCGTCAAGCAGTACGGCACGCTGCCGGTAGTCGAATGCCTGCCCTCGCAACTGAACCAGGTCGTCATGAACCTGGTGCTCAACGCGGCCCACGCCATCGGCGACGGGCGCGGCCTGATCACGATCCGCACCGGGAGCGGGGACGGGCAAGTGTGGATCGAAGTGGCCGACACCGGCTGCGGCATCGCCGACGAGCACCTGTCGCGCATTTTCGATCCGTTCTTCACCACCAAGCCGGTCGGCAAGGGGGCCGGCCTGGGCCTGTCGGTCTCGTACGGCATCGTGCAAAAGCACCAGGGCCAGATCCGCGTGCACAGCGCGCCCGGCAAGGGCAGCAGCTTCCGCGTCACCCTGCCGGTGCGCCAGCGGCCCTGAGCGCCGGCGGCGGATCATCTCTTCCCGCCGCGCGCGGGTGCCAGAAACAGGAAAGCCGGCGTTCAGCCGGCTTTCCTGCTTTACCGCGGAGCGGATCGGCGCATCAGCGCGTCACCAATACGCTGGTCGAGCTGGCGTTGTTGGCCGCGTCGCGCGCCACCACCTGGATCGTGTGGCTGCCGGCCGCCACTTTGCGGGTGTTCCAGCTGTAAGCCAGGCTGCCGCCGGTGGCGCTGGCTTTGACGACGCCGTCGATGTAGAGCGTCTGGCGGATGCCGGCCGCGCCGCTGTTGTCGGTCGCGCTGACGCTGATGCTGACGTTGCCCGCCACCGCGCCGGCCACCGGGTTGTTGATCCTCACCACCGGCGCCGTGGTGTCCGTGGTGACGGGGGTGGTCGAGTTGGCGACGTTGACGGCCACCGCGGCCGAGCTGCCGACGTTGCCGGCGGCGTCGTAGGCGACGGCGACCAGGTTGTTCATGCCGTTCGCCACGCCGGCCGAGTTCCAGCTGAAGGCGTAGGGCGCGGTGTCGTCGACGGCGACCACGCTGCCATTGACTTTCAGTTCGACCCGGGTCACGCCGACATTGTCGCTGGCGCCGACGTTGACGGCCACCAGGCCGCCGACGGTGGCGCCGGCCAGCGGCGCGCCGATCGCGCTCGCGGGCGCCTGGGTGTCGGGCGTGCCCACCGCGGCCAGCGCGGCCTTGACGGCGGCGGCGGCGTTGACGCGGCCGTAACCGAACGTCTGGTCGCGCCCGGCCGTGCCGAGGTCGACCGCGGTCGAGTACATCAGTTGCTCGATGGCGGCGCCGTCGAGCGATGGCTGGGCCGACATCATCAGCGCGGCCACGCCGGCCGACAGCGGGCTGGAGAACGAGGTGCCGCTCCAGGCCTGGTAGGTGCCGCCCTTGGTGGTGGCGTAGATGCTCAGGCCGGGCGCGGCCAGGGTGACGAAGCTGCCGTAGCTCGACCAGCTGGTTTTGGCGTCGTTCTGGTCGGTGGCCGAGACCACCACCATGGTGCTGGTCGGGGTGACGTTCTCGTTGACGCCGTTGTTGCCGGCCGAGACGAACACCAGGCCGCCCTTGTTTTTCATGTACTGCGCCGCGCTCTGGATGGTGGCGCTGCCGGCCACGCCGCCGTAGCTGACGTTGGCCACCCGCGCGCCGTGGTCGGCGGCCCAGGTCAGGCCGTTGGCGATGGTGCTGATGTAACCGTAGCAGGCATTGGCGGTGGTGTCGAAGTAGGCGATGCGGATCGGCATGATCGCGGCCTTGCCGGCGATGCCGGCCACGCCGACGCCGTTGTTGGCGGCGGCCGCCGCAGTGCCGGCCACGGCGGTGCCGTGGCCGCAGACGTCGGCGGTGTTGGTGTTGTTGTCGTAGGTGTTGAAACCGGGCACCATGTTGGGCAGCAGGTCGGGATGGGCGCCATCGACGCCGGAGTCGAGGATGGCGATCGTGACGCCGGCGCCCATCGTGCTGTCCCAGGCGGTGTTGGCGCCGACCTTGGCCAGGTGCCACTCGCTGCCGGCATACGGGTCGTTGACGGCCAGCGTGTGGGGCACGCGGCGGTCGAGTTCGGCGAATTTGATGCCCGGGTTGTGCTTCAGTCTTTCGATCACCGCGGTTTCGGAGGCGTTGCCGGGCAGCTCGACGAGGTGCAGGTCGCTCTGGCCGAGCTTGCGGCCCTTGCCGCCGTGGACCTTCAGGATGGCGTCGAACTCGGCGCCCGACAAGCCGGCGTTGGGCTGGACCAGGATGCGCCCGCGCGCATAGCCGAGGTCGGCGCTGGCCGGCGCCGCGATGGCGAGGGCGGGCAGGGCGCTGAAAATGGTGGCGGCGAGGGCGGCTTGGAGGAGGCTGAGTTTCATGGGGAAATCCTGTTTTCGATGATGACCAAACAGGATTGCCGCCGGGTGTCCCCCGATGCCGCTGGGTGGGCCGTGAACCCGTGCGTGTCGTGCTGCGCCGCAGGGCTGGTCTGGCAGTCCCGCCGTCGTGGGGCTGGCGCCCTTTAGACCGTTGACTTTGCGTCTCCCGCTTCCGCGGGGTTTGCCTTTTACAGATACGAGGGAAAGGATAGTCACGAAATTGCGGCATGGCAATGAATATTTTGATGCCTGACGCCAATTAATTTAGGGTTGATACCACTATGAAAATGTTGCCGGCGCCATTCCCGGCGGGCACCCGATTTCAAGAAATTAATGTGGGCAAATTCTCAAGTTTGGGAGGGCGGACACGCCGCCCCTGCCGCGCTTCATCGTTGGACCGCATGCGCAGCGAAACGCAAGATTGTCGGGCATAAAGATTGCTCATCGGTTAATTCTTGGCTCCGCCTCTACGCGTCCGCTAGCGGATCGCCCTTGCGTTGCGAATGGTCTTCCCCACAGAGAGAAAAATAATGACGACATTTATCGGTACTAGCGGCAATGATGTTTTGAATGGAGGTTATGGCAGCGACATCTACCTGTTCGGGCGCGGCTCCGGCCAGGACACGATCAACGACTACGACAGCACCGCCGGCAACGTCGACACGATCCAGCTGGCCGCCGATATCTTGCCGGGCGACGTCACGCTGCTGCGCGAGGGTTACAACCTGGTGCTGCGCATCAACGGCACCAGCGACAAGCTGACCTTCCCTTACGGCTACTACAACACCCCGGACATGATCGAACAGGTGGTGTTCGCCGACGGCACGG
>JACMLV010000497.1 GCA_014379395.1 Burkholderiaceae bacterium | reverse complement strand
CCAGCGGGTTGGCGATCTTGATGTCGGCCTCGGTTTGCAGGTGCAGCACGCCGTCGATGCGGAAGCGGATGTGCAGCCGGCCCTCCTGCGGCTCGATGTGGATGTCGGAGGCGCGCACCACGGTGGCGTCGTCGAACACCGACTGCAGCAGTTTGACGATGGGCGCCTCTTCGAGTCCCGGATTGGCCGCCATCGCGCCGAAGTCGACGTAGCTGTCGCCCATGTCCTGTTCGAGCTCGCGCGCCAGGTCGGTGATGTCCTCGGTGCGGCGGTACAGGCGGTCGATCGTGGCCAGCACCTCGCTTTCATTGACGACGGCCAGCTCGACGGTCTTCTTGACGATGCGCGCGATCTCGTCGTAGGCGAACAGGTCGGTCGGGTCGGACATGCCGACCAGCAGGCTGGTGCCGCGGTCCTCCAGCGCCAGCGCGCGAAAGCGCCGCGCCTGGGTCTCCGGCAAGAGGCGCACCACGTCGGGCTGGATGTTGTAGAACTTGAGGTTGATGTACGGGATGTCGAGCTGGCGCGCCAGCGCGCCGGAGATCTCCTCCTCCGTCACATAGCCGTTCTCGACGAACACGCGGCCGAGCTTGCGTCCGCTGCGTTTTTGCTCCGCCAGTGCCATGCCCAGCTGCTCTTCGGACAACAGCTTTTGCCGGACCAGGATCTCTCCCAGCCGGACTTTTTCTGGCCTTGCCATACCCCACTCCTTGAACGTTGATTCGCGTCACTTAATTCTAACCATTCTAAGACAAAACCGTGCGATAAGTTGAAATATCGGCATTGAATCTTCCTTCCATGCAGCATTTCCAGAATTAATTATCGGTCGCGTCCGCTTCGCTTGGCGGATTCTGCACTATAGTCGGACGTCCTTCGATTGCGTCCCATCCATGAGTGTTCCAGCAGTGCAATTTCAAGACGTTTTCAAAAGTTATGGGCGGCGGCCGGTGCTGCGCGGCGTCGAGTTCGCCGTCGAGCCCGGCGAATGCTGCGCGCTGGTCGGCGTCAACGGCGCCGGCAAGACCAGCCTGTTCAACTGCCTGCTCGACTTTTGCGCCGTCGAGCGCGGCGCGATCGCCATCTTCGGCCGGCCCCACACGCTGCCGGCCGCGCGCGCCGCGCTCGCCTTCCTGCCCGAGCGCTTCCAACCGCCCTACTACCTCACCGGGCGCGACTTCCTGCGCTACATGCTCGGCTTGCAGGGCGTGGCCTGGCGCGACGACGCCATCAAAGCCATGCTCGCCGCGCTCGACCTGGAGCCGGGCGCGCTGGCGCGCGGCGCGCGCCACTATTCGAAGGGCATGACGCAAAAGCTCGGGCTGGCCGCCTGCCTGCTGGCCGACAAGGCGCTGTACGTGCTCGACGAGCCGATGAGCGGGCTCGACCCGAAGGCGCGCGCCCTGCTCAAGCGCCAGCTGCGGCGGGTGCGCTCTAGCGGCGGCGCCATCCTGTTCAGCTCGCACGCCCTGGCCGACGTCGGCGAGATGGCCGACCGGCTGGCGATCCTGCACGAGGGCCGCATCGCCTTCGCCGGCACGCCGGCCGCGTGCGCCGCGCAATACGGCGCCGCCGATCTGGAGCAGGCCTTCCTGCGCTGCATCGGGGCCGAGCCGGAGCCGGCTTTGGAGCCGATCCTATGAAGGCGCGCATGCTTGCCGCCTGCTGCGTCCTGCTGGCCGGTTGCGCCGCGCGCACCCTGCCCGGCTCGCCCGGCCACATCACCGAGGCGCCGCGCGCGGGCGGCGCGGCGCTG
>JACMLV010000496.1 GCA_014379395.1 Burkholderiaceae bacterium | reverse complement strand
GAATGCGACGGCCTGGCCGCCTACCGGCAGTTGCCGATGGTGGTCGTGCTGCCGCAGACCGAGGCGCAAGTGGTCGAGATCCTGAAAATTTGCCGCGCGCTGAAGGTGCCGATCGTGCCGCGCGGCGCCGGCACCGGCCTGTCCGGCGGCGCGCTGCCGATCGCCGACGGCGTCGTGCTCTCGACCGCCAAGATGACGCGCATCGTCAAGGTCGACGCCCACGCCCGCATCGCCGTGGTTCAGCCCGGCGTGCGCAACCTCGCCATTTCCGAGGCGGTGGCCCAGCACAACCTGTATTACGCGCCCGATCCGTCGTCGCAGATCGCCTGCACCATCGGCGGCAACGTGGCCGAGAACGCCGGCGGCGTCCATTGCCTCAAATACGGCCTGACCGTGCACAACGTGATGCGGGTGCGCATGGTCACCATCGACGGCGACGTCGTCGATCTCGGCGGCGAGGCGCTCGACGCGCCCGGCCTCGATCTGCTGGCGGTGTTCATCGGCTCCGAGGGCATGCTCGGCGTAGTCACCGAGGTCACCGTGCGGCTGGTGCCGAAGCCGTCCCTGGCGCGCGTCATCATGGCGTCCTTCGACGACGTCGTCAAAGCCGGCAACGCGGTCACCGACGTGATCGCCGCCGGCATCATCCCGGCCGGGCTGGAGATGATGGACAAGACCTCGTCGCGCATGGTCGAGCCGTTCGTCAAGGCCGGCTACGACACCGACGCCGAGGCGATCCTCTTGTGCGAATCGGACGGCATCCCGGAAGAGGTCGAGGAAGAGATCGGCCGCATGATCGCCGCGCTGCAAAGCTCCGGCGCGACGGCGATCGCGGTGTCGAACGACGAGGCCGAGCGGATGCGCTTCTGGTCCGGGCGCAAGAACGCGTTTCCGGCCGCCGGGCGCATCTCGCCCGACTACTACTGCATGGACGGCACCATCCCGCGCAAGCACCTCTCAAAGGTGCTGATCGGCATCGCCGAGATGGAGCGGAAATACCGGCTGCGCTGCGCCAACGTGTTCCACGCCGGCGACGGCAATTTACATCCCCTGATTCTGTTCGACGCCAACCTGACCGACGAATTCCACCGCGCCGAGGCGTTCGGCGCCGAGATCCTGGCCCTGTGCGTCGAGGTCGGCGGCACCATCACCGGCGAGCACGGCATCGGCATCGAGAAGATCGATTCGATGTGCATCCAGTTCGCGCCGCAGGAGATCAAAGCCTTCATCGCCGTCAAGCGCGCCTTCGACACGGCCTTCCTGCTCAATCCGAACAAGGCGATCCCGACGCTCAACCGCTGCGCCGAGTACGGCAAGATGCGGGTGCGGAGCGGCTTCCTGAAGTTCGCCAATCTGCCGAGGTTTTAAAAGATGGAACAAATACTGACCCAATTCCGCGAGCGCATCGGCGCCGCCGTCGCCAATAAAACCCCGCTGCGCTTGCGCGGCGGCGGCAGCAAGGACTGGTACGCCAACACCGCGCAAGGCGAGGTGCTCGACACCCGCGCCTACAGCGGCATCGTGGCCTACGAGCCGAGCGAGCTGGTGATCACCGCGCGCTGCGGCACCCCGCTGGCCGAGCTGGAAGCGGCGCTGGCCGAGCGCAACCAGATGCTGGCCTTCGAACCGCCCCACTTCGGCCCCGACGCCACCGTCGGCGGCATGATGGCCTGCGGCCTGTCCGGCCCGCGCCGGCAGGCCGCCGGCGCGCTGCGCGACTTCGTGCTCGGCGCCGTCTTGATGGATGGCCACGGCGACGTGCTGCATTTCGGCGGCCAGGTGATGAAGAACGTGGCCGGCTACGACGTCTCGCGCCTGCTGGCCGGCTCGCTCGGCAGCCTCGGCCTGATTCTGGAAGTGTCACTGAAGGTGCTGCCGAAACCGTTCGCGGAAACCACGCTGCGACTGGAGATCGACCAGGCCCAGGCGCTCGACAGCCTGAACCGCTGGGGCGGCCAGCCGCTGCCGATTTCGGCCAGCGCCTGGCAAGCCGGACGCCTGCTGCTGCGCCTGTCCGGCGCGCAAGCGTCGGTCAACGCGGCCTGCCAGAAGATCGGCGGCGAGACGGTGGCGGCGGCCGAGGCCGACGTGCTGTGGGCCGACCTGCGCGAGCAGCGCGACGCCTTTTT
>JACMLV010000495.1 GCA_014379395.1 Burkholderiaceae bacterium | reverse complement strand
CGCACGGCCGCCAGCGCCGCGTGCCACTGCGCCACGGTGGCGCGGGTCGCCTCGTCGAGCTCCTCCACCAGCGCCAGCGGCTCGAAGATCGGCACCGGCTCGTGCTTGCCCTTCACGCGCACCCGGTCCAGTTCGCGGTACGCGTACCGCGGCGCGGCCAGCATGGTCGCCGCGCCCACCAACAGGCCGACGCCATAAACCTTGGTGATGCCCTCCAGGCGCGAGCCCAGATTGACGGCGTCGCCCATCACCGTATAGGCGCGGCGGATCTGCGAGCCCATGTCGCCGACGTGCATCTGGCCGGTGTTGATGCCGATGCCGATCTTCAAGGGCGGCCAGCCGCGCTCGACGAAGGCGGCGCTCAGGCGCTTCGCGCTGGCCTGCATCAACAGCGCGCTGGCGACGGCGCGCGCGGCGTGGTCGGGCAGCGCCACCGGCGCGCCCCAGAACGCCATCACCGCGTCGCCGATGTACTTGTCGAGCGTGCCGCGGTTGCCGCGGATGTCCTCCGACATCGCCGTCAGGTACAGGTTGATGTACTCGCGCAGCGCCTGCGGCGTGAGCCCCTCGGAGATGGTGGTGAAGCCGCGCACGTCGGCGAACAGCACCGTCAGCTCGCGGCTGTCGCCCTCCATGCTGTAGCCCTCGGGATTGTCGGCCATCTCGGCCACCAGCTCGGGCGCGACGTACTGGCCGAACAGGCTGGCCATGGCGTGCCGGCGGCGGTGCTCGAACAGGTAGCCCCAGGCGATGTTGAGCAGGAACAGCCCGAGGATGAGCAACAGCGCGTTGGCCACCGGCAGCACCAGGTTGAAGCCGTGGTACATCCAGAAGTTGAAGCCGGCCACCAGCGCCGCCGCCGCCAGCGCCGACAGGATCAAGAACCGCGGGCTGAGCGCCGAGAGCGTGGCGGTCAGCACCAGCGCCAGCAGCAGCACCTGGACCAGGTCGAAGCCGGTGGAGAAGTCGGGGCGCTGCTTGAACTGGCCGTCCAGGATCGAGGCGATGATGTTGGCGTGCGACTCGACGCCCGGATAATTCGGGTTGACCGGGGTCGCGCGCAGGTCGTTCAGGCCGGAGGCGGTGGTGCCGACGAGCATGATGCGCCCCTCCAGCGCGGCCGCCGGCGCGCGCCCCTTGAGCACGTCGACCGCCGACACGTAGCGGAACGCGCCGCCCTGCGGCCCGCCGCGGCCGCGGAACTGGATCAGCGTCGTCAGGTCGGGCTCGACCGGGATGCGGGTGCGCGGCTGCGTGTCGAGCTCGACCGACTCGAGCATGCCGTACTGCCGCAGGTCCTGGCCCGACATGAGCGCGTCGGCGTCGAAGAACACCGGGCGCACCCGCTGCGCGCCGAGGGCGACGCGGGCGGTGGCCAGCGCCAGCGATTCGTAGAAGTCGTCGCCGATGCGCGCCAGCAGGGGCGCCGAGCGCAGCAGGCCGTCCGGGTCGAGCTCGGTGTTCATGAAGCCACCGGCGCGCGCGGCGCCCTGCAGCGGCGCCAGGTTGCCGATGTGGCCGGCCGTCGAGAGCGCGTCGAGCCGCCGTCCGCCGAGTTCAAACGCGCCGAAGGCCGGCGGGGG
>JACMLV010000494.1 GCA_014379395.1 Burkholderiaceae bacterium | reverse complement strand
CGGCGGCGACGCGCCGGCCTGGACGCTCGAGCAACTCAAGGACGCCGTGGCGCGCGACCTGGAGGCCCTGCTGAACACGCGCGCGGCGCTGCCCGACGACCTGTTGAGCGGTTACGCCGAGGCCGGCAAGTCGGTGCTCAACTACGGCCTGATCGACTTCGCCGGCATGTGCCTGACCTCCGACGCCGACCAGCGGAGGATCTGCGCCGCGCTGCGCCGCGCGGTCGAGCGCTACGAGCCGCGCCTGGACGTCGTCAGCGCCACGCTGCGCGTGCACCACGAGCTGGTCAACCGGGTCGACTTCGTCATCGGCGCGCGCCTGAGGGCGGACGCGGCGGCCGAGCTGGTGCAATTTAACGCCACGCTCAAGCCTTCGACCCAGCAATTCGCGATCCGCAAGCCCGGCGCGCCGGCCGACGGCGAGGCTTGAGCGCGATCGAGCTGCCGTCGCCATCGAGCTCGACACAGGCGCGCGCCATTTTTGCGTCGCGGCCGGTGCCGGCGGGCGCGCCAGCCCGTCTATTCCCGGAACGCCGCCTCCAGGAACTCCAGCAGCGCCTTGAGCCGGGCCGGCTGGTAGCGCCGGCTCGGGTAGACCGCGTACAGCGGCGCCGGTTCGCATTTCGCCTCGGGGAATAAATCGACCAGCCGGCCGGCCGCCAGGTCGCCGTCGATGTCGATGCGCGACTTGTAGGCGATGCCATGGCCCTGCAAGGCCCATTGGCGCACCAGGGCGCCGTCGTCGGCGGCGCGGTCGCCATGCACTTGCAGCTCGTGCGCGACGCCTTGGTCGAGCACGTTCCAGATGTTGAACAGCTCGCCATTCCGGTAGACGCAGATGCAATTGTGTTGCGCCAGCTCCGCGATGTCGGCCGGGCGGCCGGCGCGCTCGAGGTAGGCCGGCGCGGCGCAGATGACGCGGTCGTTGTCGCGCAGTTGCCGGGCGATCAGGTTGGAGTCGCGCAGGCGGCCGTAGCGCAGCACCAGGTCGATGCCGTTGCGGTACAGGTCCTGGATGCCGTCCGACAGGTGCATGATCAGCCGGATCTGCGGGTGGCGCCGGCGGAACGGTTCGAGCACCTCGTCGAGGTGGCCGCGGCCCAGGTCGGACGGCGCGCCGAGGTGGATCTCCCCCGACAGCGCGTCGCGCCCGTCCTTGAGCGCGGCCATGCCTTCCTCGAGCAGCTGGACCGACTGGGCGCAGTAGCCGAGGAAGCTTTCGCCGGCCTGGGTCAGGCGCAGCGAGCGCGTCGAGCGCTCCAGCAGTTGGCTGTCGAGTTCGCGCTCGATGCGCTTGACGGCGGCGCTGGCGGTGGCCGCCGTCATGCCGAGGCTGCGCGCGGCGCTGCCGATGCCGCCGGTTTCACTGATGCGGATGAACAGTTGCAGGTCGGCCAGATTGAGCATGCGGACTTATTTCCTTGAAACTTTCAAAATATTTTTGATGGTAAATCAAAAAGCGATCCGATTAACAAGCAAAAGGAAAATATGTATAGTCGGCAACAATCCATATAAAGCCGGCCCGGGCGTGGGCGCCGCCGGCATCGAGACGAGGGAAAGCGACGTGATGACAGGACAGCGGGAACGCATGAAGGTGCTGGGGGCCGGGATTTTCAGCCTGATATTGGTGTTGGGGGTGGCGCGCTTCGCCTACACGCCGCTGCTGCCGTTGATGCGCGCGCAGGCCGGGCTCGGCATTGCCGAGGGCGCCTGGCTGGCCGCCGTCAATTACGCCGGCTACCTGTCCGGCGCGCTGATCGCGTCCTTGATCAGCGACCTGGTGCTGAAGGACCGCCTGTACCGGATCGGCATGCTGGTCGGGGTCGCCAGCACCGTCATGATGGGCCTGACCACCGATCCGTTGCTGTGGGCGCTGTCGCGCTACGTGGCCGGCCTGAGCAGCGCGGCCGGCATGTTGCTGGGCACCGGGCTGATCCTGAACTGGCTGATCCGCCACCATCAGCGCAGCGAGCTGGGCATCCATTTTTCCGGCCTCGGCCTGGGCATCGCCGGCTGCGCCACGGCCGTGATGCTGATGACCCCGCAGCTCGACTGGCGCGAGCAGTGGTTCGTGTTCACCGCGCTGGCCGGCCTGCTCCTGATTCCGGCGCTGGGCTGGCTGCCGCCGCCCGACACCAGCAGCGTGACCAAGACCGGTCAAAAGCTGGAAGACAGCCCGCCCGGCAAGCTGTTCATGCGCATCTTCATGGCCGCCTATTTCTGCGCCGGCATCGGCTTCGTGATCAGCACCACGTTCATCGTCGCCATCGTCGACGCGATGCCGGATCTGGCCGGCAAGGGCACGCTGGTGTTCCTGGTGGTCGGGCTGGCCGGGGCGCCGTCTTGCATCGTGTGGGATCTGATCGCGCGCCGCACCGGCGAGATCAACGCGTTGATCATCGCGGCGCTGTTGCAGATCGTCGGCATCCTGCTGCCGGTCTGGCCGGGCGGGCTGGTGTGCGCGTTCGCCGGCGCGCTGCTGTTCGGCGGCACCTTCGTCGGCATGGTGAGTTTGGTGCTGACCGTGGCCGGGCGCTATTACCCGACCAAGCCGGCCAAGATGATGGGGAAGATGTCGCTGGCCTACGGCGCGGCGCAGATCACCGGCCCGGCCATCACCGGTTGGCTGGCCGCGCGCCTGGGCAGTTACGCGTCCGGGCTGTACATGGCGGCCGGGGTGATGGTGGTCGGCACGCTGCTGCTGGTCTTGCTGCAACGGATAGGCAAGCGCGAGGCGCGGCGGGCAAGGGACGCCTTGCTGCCCGCCGGCTGTTGAAACGGGCCGTTAAAACTGTCAATCGTCCTTGGCGCCCATGTGCGATTGCAGGAAGTTTTGCAGGCCGACGTCCTTGATCAGGCTCTGCTGCGTTTCCAGCCAGTCGATGGATTCCTCGCAATGTTCGAGCAAGTCCTCCAGCAACTCCCGGCTCACGTAGTCCTGGGTCGTTTCGCACAGGGCGATGGCCTGGACCAGCAGGGGACGGTGGTTTCTTTCGAAGCGCAGGTCGCAGTCGAGGCACTCGGCGGTGTCCTCGCCGATCAACAGCTTGCCCAGGTCCTGCAGGTTCGGCAGCCCTTCGAGGAAGAAGATGCGCTCGATGAGCTTGTCCGCCTCCTTCATGACGCGGATCGATTGCTTGTACTCGTAGTCGTTGAGCTTCTCCAGGCCCCAGTGGCGGAACATGCGGGCGTGCAGGAAGTACTGGTTGATCGCAGTGAGTTCGTTTTTGAGAACTTGGTTGAGTATGGGCAGAATTTGCGGATCGACTTTCAAGTTTTCTCTCCTTGGCGTGGATTAAGTGGGGGAGCCGGGTTTCATCTGGCTTTGCTGGTAGTTCTGCAAGCCGACCAGGCCGATCAGGCGCAGCTGCTTCTCCAGGTAGTAGGCGTGGTCCATCTCGGTGTCCTCCAGCTGGCCGGCGAGCATGTCGCGCGTCACGTAGTCCTGCGCGAGTTCGCAGGCGGCGATGGCCTTCTTCAACTCCGCCACGACATGGTATTCGACGTCGAGATCGGCTTGCAGCATCTCCGGCACGGTGGCGCCGATGTTCAAGGCGTCGCGCTTGCCGAGCTCCGGCTTGCCTTCCAGGAACAGGATGCGCTGGATGAGCAGGCGCGCATGCTCGCGCTCATGCGCGGATTCATGCAGGCTCGCCTCGGCCAGGTGCGGGAAGCCGAAGTCGGCGTACATCTCGCCGTGGATCAGATACTGGTCGACCGCCGTGAGCTCCCCGCCCAACAGACCGTTGAGAATGTCGATGATGCCGCTATTGCCCTTCATGGAAGCTCCTTAAGTAAAATTTTCATAATGATCGTCGCACGGGCTTGGAGCAGGGTCAAGCTTCATCCTCGATTCGTGCGCCAATCTCCATTTTTTTGCGGAACTTTTTTGCAATCCAGAACTCTCTGACCCGGCTGTTGAAATCCCGGCAATGATGCGATACTCGACCCACCCGTCATGAACCACCACTTCCAATGGAGACCATCATGTTCCACGCCATTTTGCTCAACAAGAACGCCGACGGCACGACCGACGCCCGCCTGGCCGAACTCGACGAATCGCAGCTGCCGGCCGACGGCGACGTGACCGTGCGCGTCGATTACTCGACCATCAACTACAAGGACGGCCTGGCGATCAGCGGCAAGGCGCCGGTGGTGCGCAGCTGGCCGATGATTCCCGGCATCGACGGCGCCGGCGAGGTGATCGCGTCCTCGCATCCCGACTGGCGGCCGGGCGACGCCTTCATCCTGAACGGCTGGGGCGTGGGCGAAACGCACATGGGTTGTTTGGCGCAAAAGGCGAAGTTGAAGGGCGACTGGCTGATCAGGCGGCCCGACGGCATGTCGGCCAAGACCGCGATGGCGATCGGCACCGCCGGCTACACGGCGATGCTGAGCGCGATGGCCTTGCAGGAGCAGGGCGTGCGCAAGGACAGCGGCGAGGTGCTGGTCACGGGCGCGTCGGGCGGGGTCGGCAGCGTCGCCATCGCGATCCTGTCCGGCTGGGGTTACAAGGTGGTGGCCTCGACCGGCAAGCTGGCCGAGGCCGATTATCTGAAGTCGCTCGGCGCGGTCGAGGTGATCGACCGGGCCGCCTTGTCGGCGCCCGGCAAGCCCTTGCAGAGGGAGCGCTTTGCCGGCGTCATCGATTCGGTCGGCTCGCACACGCTGGTCAACGCCGTGGCCCAGACTTGCTACGGCGGCACCGTGACCGCCTGCGGCCTGGCGCAGGGCATGGATTTCCCGGCCTCGGTGGCGCCCTTCATTTTGCGCGGGATAAAGCTGATCGGCATCGACAGCGTGATGGCGCCGAGGGCCAGGCGCGAGGCGGCGTGGGCGCGCCTGGCGACGGACCTCGATCCGGGCAAGCTGGCCAGCATCACGCACGAGGTCAGCCTGGCCCAGGCGCTGGCGCGCGCGCCCGAGATTCTGGCCGGGAAGATTCGCGGCCGGCTGGTGGTGGACGTCAACGCGCTGGGCTGAGTTCGTAGGGTGGGCAGGGTGGGCACGAACTGCCCGTTTTGCCGTCCATTAGCAGCTTCGGCGCGCCATGTCGGAACGGATTTGTAGCGAGTTTGTAACGTCATCCATCGGCATCGCAACAAGCGCGCACCGGCCGGCGCCAGCAGGGCGCCGGCGAGTTTTCCCTCCCGATTCCTCCCCCTTGTTTTCCGTTTCACCCGGCTTGGCAAGGGCTGAATTGTTTCCAAGCTAACCTTGAAATTTACATGAGCATGCTAGAGTCCCCGGCAGGTTTCGTGGCGCAGTCGGCGCTGGCGAACCGGTAAAAAAGGATGAACGATGGATGCGCAACCGCCCGAAACGAACCTGACACCCCAGCCGCGCCGCAGCCGCCGCGCGCGCCTGATCGGCGCCGCCGTCGCCCTCGTCGCGATGGCCGCGCTGGGCGGGCTGGCCTG
>JACMLV010000493.1 GCA_014379395.1 Burkholderiaceae bacterium | reverse complement strand
TACCATCAGCATGACTGCAAACGTCAGCAGATATTGCACATCACTCACGGCAAACGACAGGCGCGGCTCCACAAAAAAGAAATCGAACACCGCAACGTTGAGGAATGCTGCCAACGCGGCCGCCGACCCGGTCGCCCCGGCGCCGCTGGTGGTCACCATCTAACCCGGTTTTTCCCCGCTCAGCCCGGCCAGATCATTCTGCGACCGGGCTATTTTTTTGCCCGCGTTGCGGCCCAGGGCAGCCCCCGGTCCGGCCTCGCGCCCAAATACCGCTTGCATTCCCGATCCGATTCAACAATAATTCAAATGCGAATCATTCTCAATCAAGATCATCGGAAGGCCGTTATGCAAAGCTCAAAAATCTCCGTCGCGCCGACCGCACGCCCGGCGCTCGCCGAGCCGGTGCGGCGCATCACCAGCGCCGCCCTGCTGCAAGACGAGAAGGCGGTGGAAATCGAACATGGCGGGAAGGTCTACCGGCTGCGCGTGACCCTGTTGAACAAGCTGATATTGACGGCCTGAGCCGTTTAAAACGCACCGGTCAAGTCCTATCGTGGCTTGACCGGCGCGCATCGCCCCCATCCTTAATACACATCGCGCCGATACCGGCCCTCGGCGGCCAGGGCCTCGACCACGGCGGCGCCGAGCACCTGCCGCAGCGCCAGATCGACGGCGCCCGCCATGCCGTTCAAGCTGCCGCACACATACAGCGCGGCGCCTTCCTCGATCCAGCGCCGCACGTCGGCGGCCCGCTCCAGCAGCCGGTCTTGGACATACAGGCGCTCCGGCTGGTCGCGCGAAAACACCATGTCCAGCGCCGGCAGCACACCCTGCGCCCGCCAGCGTTCGATATCCTCGCGGTAATGATAATCGTGGCTGGCGTGACGCTCGCCAAAGATCAGCCAATTGCGCTTGCCGCCCGCGGCCGCGCGCGCCTTCAGGTGGCCGCGCAGGCCGGCCATGCCGCTGCCGTTGCCGATCAGGATCAAGGGGCGCGCGGCGTTGTCTTCGAGGCGGAAGCGGCGGTGCTGGCGTAGGCGCAGCGAAACCGGCGCGCCGATTTCCGCCCCGCCAGTTAGCCATCCCGAAGCCAGACCGGCGCCGCCGTCGGCATGCCGGTGCAGCCGCACCAGCAAATGCACGCGGCCGTCGGCCGGAATCGAGGCGATCGAATATTCGCGCGGACGCGACGCGTCGTCGGCCGCCGCGCCGGGCAAGCCGCCGGCCGGCGCGGCCACTTGCACCAGATCGCCCGACTCCCACCGCGGCAGCGCGCCGTCCAGCGGTTCGAACTCGATGTGATACAGCGGCGCCCCGGCGCTGCCCGGATTGATCAGGCGCCGCGCCGCCAGGCGCCAGTGGCCGAACGCCGGCGCGTTCCAGTCCGGCGCGTCGCTGGTGCCGGCCAGATGGCTCAATTGCTGACGCCAGAGGTCGATCGCGCCCTCCGCGCCGCGGTCGACCTCGATGCGCTCGAACAACGCCGCCGCGCCCTGCGAAGCTAGCCACGCGTCGAGCGCGCGGCCGAAGCCGCAAAACTGGCCATAGCCGCGGTCGCCCAGCGCCAGCACCGCGTAATGCAGCCGCGGCAACTGCGGCGGCGGCAAACCGGCGCCCATCACGCGGGCCGAGAACGCGGCGCCATTGTCCGGCGCGTCACCCTCGCCATAGGTGCTGACGATAAACAATACGCGCTCGGCGCGTTGCAAGGCCGCCGCGTCGAGCTCGGACAACGCGCAAGCGCGCACGCCGACCCCGGCCAGATCCAGGGTGCGCGCGGTTTGCCGCGCCAATTGCTCGGCGTTGCCGGTCTGGCTGGCATAGGCGACGATCCAGTCCGGCGCCGCCCCGG
>JACMLV010000492.1 GCA_014379395.1 Burkholderiaceae bacterium | reverse complement strand
TTGGTCGTTCTTTTCCTCCGACCAATGAGATGGCCTTACGTCCTTCATGAAATCGTTAAAAGCCCCCATCGTCCCATCAAACTAGAGACGTGAGACTCCTGCTCAACTTCACGACTGCCAGACTCCATCAATATAGATACATGTAGCACCACGATACCATGGACGTCTCAGGCATGGTCCTTTACCCGCAGCAGCAAGCCATGGATGGCTACATGAATTATCCCGCCAGCTCGTATGGCTACCAGCAATACTCCATGGCCGGGTATTCAACCGTGGCACCAGCCTATTCAACCTACTACCAGCCGATGCACCCGCATCACAATCCACCCACCGCGCCTACGCCGCAACACCAGCACCAGCACCAGCACCAGCATCATCAATGGATTCCTTCATGCTCGCCGAGCCATCCGATTTTGCGACACGGCGATCGCCAATGTGCAGTACGACATGGCGCGCGCTCGCCGGCAAGCGAGGAAGCTTGAGTTGGCATCGCCATTCAACGCCTCCCGTGCGGCCCGCCTGCGCGCGGACGCCGATGAGGAAGAGTCATACCTCAGCAAAATCACGGCCATGCGCTTGGAAATGGGTCGATTCCTGATTGATGGGGCGCGCGAATTCGACATGGCGACGACGCTCGAGCAGCGCTTCGAGTTACTGAACACGAACGTCGCCGATCGCGCCGCCGTGCCGGCCGGTGCCGGCCTGGTCGACCTGTTGTTCGTTTATTGCGCGGAGGACTCGGCAGCTCATCGCGGCGATCAATGGAATGATGCGCCGATGGGCAACGCGATGCGCTGGGCAGTCCTCGACGGGATGGCGAATACGCCAAAAGGCAGGGAGGCATCGACCAAGTTGTTCGGCGAACTGTTCGCTCCTGGTGGCCTGTTCTACGGGGCGCCGACCTACTACCAGCATCCGGACGGCACGATGCTTCGCCAAGCTCCGGCCCTGGTGGTGCACGACGCGGCGGGTTCGCGGACGATCGAACGGAGGATTGGAAAATGAACGCGCCTGTCGTCAAACTGGAATGGATCCTGATCCCGGTCTTCGCGGCGATGACCGGCTATACCGACAAGGCGGTCCGGCGCAAGATCGAAGACGGCGTATGGATCGAGGGCAAGCATTACCGCCGGGCGCCGGATGGGCGCCTCACCATGAATCTGCAGGAATACTACAAATGGGTCCAAAGCTAAGCGGGGTCGAGATCCGGGAGTCCAGCATTCGCCTGGTGTTCGGGTACCAGGGGCGGCAGGTCAAGGAAACCGTGACCGTCAACGGCGCCCCATTGCCACCGACGCCAGCCAATCTCAAGTACGCAGCGCGCCTGGTGGCCGAGGTCAAGAAGCAGATCCGGTGCGGCGTCTTCGACTACGCGGCGACGTTCCCGGACTCGAAGCGGGCGCCGAAGGCGGCGGGGCCGACCGGCGACGAGACGTTCTTCGCGCTGATAGACCGCTGGCACGCGCTGCTCGAGTTGAAGAAGTCGACCAAGGACCAATACCGGCGCCACAAGGACTTGTTCTGGAAAGTCCACCTTCCAGACAAGCCCATCAAGGCGTTCGTGCATTCGGACATCAAGAAGGCGCTGATGCAGGGCACCTGGAAGAGCGCCAAGAGTCGCAACAACCAGCTGTCGCTGATTCGCGGCGTGTTCGAGTTGGCCGTGAGGGACAAGCAGATCGCCGCCAACCCGTGCGACGGGCTCGGCTACGGGAAGGTGCAGAAGAGGAAGCCCGACCCGTTCACCCAGGACGAGGTGCGGCTCATCCTGGCCGAGCTGACGGCGCGCTATCCCGAGCCGATCGTCAACTTCGTGCAGTTCCAGTTTTATACCGGGCTTCGCACGTCGGAGGCGATCGCGCTGGACTGGAACAACGTCGACTTCAACCGGAAGGAGATCCTGGTCGACTGCGCGCTGGTGTACGACGAGGAAAGCGACAGCACCAAGACGATGGTGTCGCGCAAGGTCAAGCTCAACAGCGAAGCGATGGAGGCGGTCAGCCGGCAGCGTGCGTTCACGTACCTCGCCGGCGGCAAGGTGTTCAGCGACCCCCACTACAACGCGCCATGGCTGTATCAGCGGATCACCAACTCCAGCTTCTGGAAGACGACGCTGAAAAGACTGGGCATCCGGCATCGCCGCCCATACAACACGCGGCACACGTACGCGTCGCTGGCGTTGATGTCGGGCGCCAACGCGGCCTACATGGCCAAGCAGATGGGGCACAGCACGGAGATGTTTTTCAAGGTGTACGCGGACTGGATCGACGGCGCCGACGACGACCGCGAGATGGCGAAAATCGAGAGTGCCATAAAGCAATTTATCCCTGAAATATCCCCAGAGGGTAAAAAGAGCTGATCGGGCCGCTTCTAATTGATGGGTATAGACGTAAAAAAGCCCATAGAATCATGGGCTTAGTATCCTTGGCGGAGAGAGGGGGATTCGAACCCCCGATAGGTTATGAACCTATACACGCTTTCCAGGCGTGCGACTTCAACCACTCATCCACCTCTCCTGCAACTTCTCCGCTTTCGCGAAGCCGCTGATTATAGCAAATATTCCCAACAATACAAAGAATTTTGCCTCTTTTTATATGACTCGGGCATCCGTCACCTGCGTTTCCGCAGGCGAGGGATGCCCTCGCCGCCTCCCCCACTCCGCGTCTTAGGACGCTTCTTTCAGTTGTTCCAGAATGGCTGGATTTTCCAAGGTGGAGATGTCCTGCGTGATGGTTTCGCCCTTGGCCAGTACGCGCAGCAGGCGCCGCATGATCTTGCCCGAGCGGGTTTTCGGCAGGTTGTCGCCAAAGCGGATTTCTTTCGGCTTGGCGATCGGGCCGATTTCCTTGCCGACCCAGTTGCGCAGCTCCAAGGCCAGTTTCTTGGCTTCTTCGCCGGTCGGACGCGCTTGCTTCAACACCACGAAGGCGCAGATCGATTCGCCGGTGGTGTCGTCCGGCTTGCCGACCACGGCGGCCTCGGCCACCAGCGGGTTGGCCACCAGCGCCGATTCGATTTCCATCGTGCCCATGCGGTGGCCGGAGACGTTGAGCACGTCGTCGATGCGGCCGGTGATGGTGAAGTAGCCGGTGTCCTTGTTGCGGATCGCGCCGTCGCCGGCCAGGTACATCTTGCCGCCCAGTTCTTCGGGGAAGTAGCTGGTCTTGAAGCGCTCGGGGGCGTTCCAGATGGTGCGGATCATCGATGGCCATGGGCGCTTGACGACCAGGATGCCGCCCTGGCCGTTCGGCACGTCGTGCCCGGCCTCGTCGACGATGGCGGTCATGATGCCCGGCAGCGGCAATGTGCAGGAGCCCGGCACCATCGGCGTCGCGCCCGGCAGCGGGCTGATCATGTGGCCGCCGGTTTCGGTCTGCCAGAAGGTGTCGGCGATCGGGCAGCGCTCGCCGCCGATGTTCTTGTAGTACCACATCCAGGCTTCCGGGTTGATCGGCTCGCCCACCGAGCCGAGCAGGCGCAAGGAGGACAGGTCGTAGTTCTTCGGATGCACGGTCGGGTCGACGTCGGCCGCCTTGATCAGGGAGCGGATCGCGGTCGGCGCGGTGTAGAAGATGCTGACCTTGTGCTTGGCGATGCCGTCCCAGAAGCGGCCGGCGTTCGGGTAGGTCGGCACGCCTTCGAACACGACTTGCGTCGCGCCCACGCACAGCGGGCCGTAGGCGATGTAGCTGTGGCCGGTGATCCAGCCGATGTCGGCGGTGCACCAGAACACGTCGTTCGGTTTGATGTCGAAGGTCCACTTCATCGTCAGAGCGGCCCACAGCAGGTAGCCGCCGCTCGAGTGTTGCACGCCCTTCGGGGTGCCGGTCGAGCCTGATGTATACAAGATGAACAGCGGGTGCTCGGCGTCGACCCATTCCGGCTCGCAGACGGCCGATTGGTCGGCCACCAGCTCGTGCAGCCAGGTGTCGCGCCCGGCGACCATCGGGATGTCCGTGCCGGTGCGCTTGTAGACGATGACGTCCTTGACGCATTCGCAGCCGCCCAGCGCCAGCGCCTCGTCGACGATGGCCTTCAAGGGCAGGTGCTTGCCGCCGCGCAGTTGCTGGTCGCCGGTGATGACGGCCACGGCGCCGGCGTCGATGATGCGCTCTTGCAGGGACTTGGCGGAGAAGCCGCCGAACACCACCGAGTGGGTCGCGCCGATGCGGGCGCACGCTTGCATGGCGGCCACGCCTTCGACCGACATGGCCATGTAGATGATGACGCGGTCGCCTTTTTTGACGCCGCGCGATTTGAGGCCGTTGGCGAATTTGCAGACTTTTTCGTGCAGCTCTTTATAGCTGACGTGGGTCGACTGGCCGTCGTCCGCCTCGAAGATGATGGCGGTCTTGTCGGCGTTGCCGTTTTCCAGGTTGCGGTCGAGGCAGTTGTACGACACGTTCAGGTGGCCGTCCTCGAACCATTTGTAGAACGGCGCGTTCTCTTCGTTCAGTGTTTTGGTGAATGGCTTTTGCCACACCAGGTTTTCGCGCGCCAGGCGCG
>JACMLV010000491.1 GCA_014379395.1 Burkholderiaceae bacterium | reverse complement strand
GCGGCGGGCGCAGCGCATGGCGCGCCCCGCCGCTTTTGCAACTCAGGCCAACTTAGGACTTCTGCACTTCCAGGTAGACCAGGGTCTGGTTCAGCAACTGGTAGGCGATCTCGCCAAACGTCATCGGCCCGTCCAGATCGCCCGTCTTGCGCCCGTTCAGCTCGCCATACAGGTAGTTCAGGATGCAGTTGCAGGAGAACTGGGTCGCCTCGTGCGAACCATGCGCGAGCGCCTCGAACTCATGCACGTAGTCGCCCACCGGCGCGGCCTGGTGGTACTCGATGCCGGCGAACACCGGCGCATAAAATCCCACTTCGCCCGTTTCCGCGTTGACGGCCTGGAACGAGGTGTTGATCTGGGCGCCGTGGTAGTCGGCCACCAGCGGCAGCGCGAAATCGATCTTGTTCTGGGCGATGTAATCGGCGAACGCCACTTCCTTGCCGTTGACCATGCAGGTCTTGGCGCTGAAGCCGGTCTCGGCGAAGGTCAGCACGTCGCTGGCGAGGTTTTGCTTGAACAGGTTGAGGATGTGGATCACGGCCATCGCGTTGTCCGGCAGCGTGACGTGCAGCGCCACCGCCGTGTTGCTCGACACTTCGCCGTTGGCGCCGTTGACCACCTTCGGCGCCACCTTGCCCAGGTCGGACAAGTGCACGCCGGCGATCCAGCCGACCACCGGCTTGATGAACATGTCCTCGTAATCGCGGGCGTGGTTCGCGTATTCCGCGTGGATCGGCGTGAGGGCCGGAATGATCAGCAAAGTAAAGCCGTTGTCCGGCCCGTCCTTGGCGACCTGGTCGATGGTGTCGAGCGTGTAGGTCTTGATGGCGATCCGGTCGGCGCTGGCGTCGGTCAGTTCGGTGACGAAGATCTTTTCCTTGGTTTCCACGCCGCCCTCTTCGCCGATGAAGTAGGGGATGGTGCCGGCGATCCAGTTGCCCTTGGGCAGTTGGGCGAGCAGGCTTTCATCGCCCGCCAGCGACAATACCTTGCCGGCCGCGATCAATTGTTCGGTTTCTTTTACCGTGAGCAGTACGCGTTTCATATGGGTCCGATCCGATTAGTGGGCGATGACAGCGATTTCTTTTTGCAGGATACGCTCGTATTTGACGAAAAAGCTGTGAATTTCGAGCACGGCTTTCTCGACTTCGCCCGGCGGCGTGGCGGCATTGATGCGCGAGGTGGTGCGCTTGAGGAACATCTGCAAACCGAGGTTGTCGGTTGGCAGAGGAGTCTTCCCCATCACGATTTCTTTCCACTTTTTATTACTTTTATCGAGAATCATTTTATCTCCCTTGGGAATTGTTATGAAGTGAACCGCGTGAATTAAAAGACGTATTGCGCGCTGGCGCCGACCATCCAGTTGCGCCCCGGCGCCGCCTCGTAGTAGCGCTTGTTGTTGTCGCCGATGATCAGGGAACCGACATAGGTGCGGTCGAACAGGTTGTTGATGCGGGCAAATTGCTTGAAGCGCCAGTTGCCCAGTTCCTGCTTCAGGTGCACGCGCGCGTTGAGCACCGCGTAGCCCGGCGCCGCCTTTTCGACGTTGCTGTCCTCGGCATAGGCCTTGCCGCTGGCGAGCGCCTCCAGGCCGGCGCCGATGTTCTCGGAGGCGTCCTTCCACGCCAGTTCGGCGAACATATTGGCGCTCGGCACGCCCGGCAGGCGGCTGCCCTCGAGCACCGTGCCGAAGCTCTGGTCGTACACGGCGCGCAGGCCGGTCACGGCCAGGCGGGTGGTGAAGCCGTGGCGCCAGGCCGAATCGAGCGACAATTCGACGCCCTGGCGCAGCGTCTTGCTGGCGTTTTTATAGGCGGTGCGGCCATTGCCGGAATTGGCGCCGTCGACCACCAGCTCGTCGGTGGTGCGGGCCTGGAACACGGCCAGGTTGACGCGGCTCGAGCGTCCGGCCAGCGCCTTGACGCCGGTCTCCAGATGGGTGCTTTGGGCCGGCTTGAGCTTGAAGTTGAAGCCGCCGGTGCTGCTCGAATAAAACAACTCGTTCAGGGTCGGCGCCTCGAAGCCGCGCGCCGCGCTGGCGTACACGTGCAGCCCCGGCGAGACCTTGTAGAGCGCGCCGAGCACCGGCGTGGTGTGGCTGTAGCTCACTTTGCCGCTGTCGTTGCCGTTGCCGGCGGCGATGAAATGATCCTTGACTTCGATCTCCATGCTGCTGTGGCGCAGCCCGGCGCTCAGCTGCCACGGGCCGCCTTGCCATTCGGTCTGCACATAGGGATCGAGGCTGGAGACGGTGTCCTCCTCGTCGCGGCGCAGCGCGCCCTTGACGCCGAGGGTGGTGCCGATGAAGTTCTCGAAGCCCTGGCGCGCGTCGCTGGAATAGCCGTAGTCGAGGCCGAAGGTGGTCGAGAGCTTGCCGCCGGCGACCTGGCTGACGTTGAGCCAGTTGACGTCGACGCCGCGGAAGTCGCGGTCGAAATCGACCACGCCGCCCGAGTGCGTGACCGGCGCCTGGAACGCCTTCGAGAAGGCCTGGTACTGGGTCACCTGGCGGTTGCCGCCGTAGGCCGTCACGTGCAGGCGGTCGGCGCCGAAGCGTTGCTCGAAGGTGGCCCCGATCTGCTGGTGGTCGATGCTCTTGCGCGTGTTGTAGCGCTCGGCGAAGGTGCGCTTCGGCGATTGCGGATCGTTGGGGTCGGTTTCGCCGGCGCGCGGGTCGCGCTGGAAGGTGGCCCAGGTCGCGCCGAGCGCGTCTTGCGTGTCGCCCTGGCGCAGGCCGCTGGCCACCAGCGTCAGCTTGCTGGTCCCGCTCGGGTTGACCGTGATCTTGGCGAAGCTCTGGTCGCGCGTGGCGGCGCTGTGGTCGCGGAAGCCGTCGGTCTCGAAGCGCGAGGCGTCCAGCACATAGCCGACGCCGCCCGATTTGCCCTGCGCGTTCAAGTCGACCTTGCGTGCGTTGTCGCTGCCGGCGGCGACGTTCAGTTCGACCGACGGCGCGCCCCGGCCTTCCTTGGTGAACAGCTGGATCACGCCGCCCGAATGGTTGCCGTAGAGCGCGGAAAACGGCCCGCGCAGCACTTCGATGCGCTCGGCCATGTCGAGGTTGAAGGTTGCGGCCTGGCCCTGGCCGTCGGGCATGCTGGCCGGGATGCCGTCGGCGATCAGGCGCACGCCGCGCACGCCGAAGGCCGAACGGGCCCCGAAGCCGCGCGAGGAGATCTGCAGGTCTTGGGCGTAGTTCTGGCGGTTCTGCACCACCAGGCCGGGCACCGCGACGAGCGATTCGGACAGGTTCACGCGCATCTGGCCGTCGTGGATGCGGTCGGAGCCGACCACGTCGATCGCGGCCGACAGGTCGGCGCTGGCGTGCTCGACGCGGCTGCCGCTGACGACGACGACGTCGACCGGGGCGGCGTCGGCGTCGGCGGCGTGGGT
>JACMLV010000054.1 GCA_014379395.1 Burkholderiaceae bacterium | reverse complement strand
CTCGAAGGCCCGCCACTGCGCGTCGCCGACGCAGCCGAGCTGGCGCCCGATCTCGGTCAGGCGCATGTCGGCGTTGTCTTCGCGCAGGCTGAGGCGGTACTCGGCGCGGCTGGTGAACATGCGGTACGGCTCGGCCACGCCCTGGGTGACCAGGTCGTCGACCAGCACGCCGAGGTAGGCTTGCGCGCGGCCCGGCACCCAAGCCTCCCTGCCCTGGCTTTGCAGCGCCGCGTTCAGGCCGGCCAGCATGCCCTGCGCCGCCGCCTCCTCGTAGCCGGTGGTGCCGTTGATCTGGCCGGCGAAGAACAAGCCCTTGATCGCCTTGGTTTCGAGCGAGGCCTTCAGGCCGCGCGGGTCGAAATAATCGTATTCGATCGCGTAGCCCGGGCGCAGGATGTGGGCCTGCTCCATGCCCTTCATCGAGCGCACCAGGGCCAGCTGGACGTCGAACGGCAGGCTGGTCGAGATCCCGTTCGGATAGAACTCGTTGGTCGTCAAGCCCTCCGGCTCGAGGAAAATCTGATGCGACTCCTTGCCGGCGAAGCGGTGGATCTTGTCTTCGATCGACGGGCAATAGCGCGGCCCGACGCCCTCGATCACGCCGGTGTACATCGGGCTGCGGTCGAGTCCGGCGCGGATGATGTCGTGCGTGCGCGCGTTGGTGTGGGTGACCCAGCACGGCATCTGGCGCGGATGCATGGCGGCGTTGCCCATGACGGAAAACACCGGCACCGGATCGAGGTCGCCCGGCTGTTCCTGCATCGCGGACAGGTCGATGCTGCGCCCGTCGATGCGCGGCGGGGTGCCGGTCTTCAGGCGGCCCTGCGGCAGCTTCAACTCCTTCAGGCGCGCCGACAACGAGATGGCGGGCGGATCGCCGGCGCGGCCGGCGGCGTAGCTGTTCAGGCCGACGTGCACCTTGCCGTCAAGAAATGTGCCCGCGGTCAACACCACGGCGCGGCCGAGGAACTTCAAGCCGATCTGGGTCACGGCCCCGACCACCCGCTCGCCCTCGACCATCAGGTCGTCGACGGCTTGCTGGAACAGCCACAGGTTCGGCTGGTTTTCCAGGCGCGAGCGGATCGCCTGCTTGTACAGGATGCGGTCGGCCTGGGCCCGGGTGGCGCGCACGGCCGGCCCCTTGGACGAGTTCAGCACGCGGAACTGGATGCCGGCCTCGTCGGTGGCGATCGCCATCGCGCCGCCCATGGCGTCGACTTCCTTGACCAGGTGGCCCTTGCCGATGCCGCCGATGGAGGGGTTGCACGACATCTGCCCGAGGGTTTCGATGTTGTGCGTCAGCAGCAACGTCTTCTGGCCCATGCGGGCCGAAGCGAGCGCCGCCTCGGTGCCGGCGTGGCCGCCACCGACGACGATGACGTCGAATTGAGTTGGAAATAGCATGGTGAGGGTAAAAAGCGAGGATATGAGCGCAGATTATAGAGTCTTTTTTGCAGCCGAACTCTTTGGCGTCCAATTTTCGCCTTTTCGGACCACGCTGTTTCACGTGGAACAGCGCGGCGCCCGATGCGGATTGTTTCACGTGGAACAGAAACATCCGGGCTTGGTCGCTTGTTCCACGTGGAACAGCGCGGAAGGCGGCCGTTCAGGCCGCCAAGTCGATTACTTGAGGAAGGCGTCGTAGCCGGTCTTGAGGATCAGCGCGCCGACCACCACCAGGAACAATTTGCGCACGAACACGCTGCCGTGTTTGATCGCCAGGCGGCTGCCGATCAGCGAGCCGCCGACCTGGCACACCGCCATCATCAGGCCGAGCTGCCACCACAGATGGCCGCTCCAGCCGAACCAGATCAGCGCGGAGAAATTGCAGGCCACGTTGACCACCTTGGCCGCGGCCGACGCGCCGAGGAAGTCGAAGCCGAAGAAGCGCACGAACAGGAACACCAGGAAGCTGCCGGTGCCCGGTCCGAAGAAGCCGTCGTAAAAGCCGATGCAGGCGCCGATCGCCAGCGCGATCGCGCGCTCCTTGCCGCCGCTGTGCAGGGGCGCGTGGATGCTGCCGAAGTCCTTCTTGCTGAAGGTGTAGATGCCGACCGCCAGCAAGATCACCGGCAACAGGGTGCGGATGAAATCGGCGGGGATCTTGGTCACCGTGTAGGCGCCGGCGAACGAGGCGATCGCGGCGGCGAAGGCGGCCGGGGCCGCCGTGCTCCAGGCCACCCGCACGCGGCGCGCGTAACTGACGGCGGCGGCGGCGGTGCCGAAGATCGAGGCGAGCTTGTTGGTGCCGATCAGCGTGGCCGGCGCGGCGCTCGGGAAGGTGGCGAACAGCACCGGGATTTGAATCAAGCCGCCGCCGCCGACCACGGCGTCGACCAAACCGGCCAGGAACGCCGCGCCGCCCAATAGTAAGAAATAATCCATCATGTTGATCGCCCTGAGCGTTTCGAAAAAGGCGTCCATTCTACTAAGAAACAAGCCCCCGGGCCGTCCCGTGTTTCTCCTATAGAATAATGATTCAGACACAGGAGGTCACATGATTCCAATCGACGCCGACCAATCGACGCCGCCAGTGGGCGCTTGCGCGGCATGCCGCGATGGCGCGCCGCTGGACTTCGACTTCGAATACGCCTATCAGCCGATCATCAGCTTCGGCGCGCGTTCGGTGTACGCGCACGAGGCGCTGGTGCGCGGCCCGCGGGGCGAATCGGCAGCCAGCATCCTGGCCAAGGTCAACGACCGGAACCGCTATCGCTTCGACCAGGCCTGCCGGGTCAAGGCGGTGGCCGGCGCGGCCCGCCTCGGGATGACGGAATTTTTGTCGATAAACTTCCTGCCGAATGCGGTCTACCGCCCCGAGGTGTGCATCCGCAGCACGCTCGAGGCGGCGCGCGTGCACGGCTTCCCGACCGAGAAAATCATTTTCGAGGTCACCGAGGGCGAACAAGTGCAGGACCGGGCCCACCTGGTCAACATCTTCCGCGAGTACCGGCGCTTCGGCTTCCAGACCGCGATCGACGATTTCGGCGCCGGCTACGCCGGACTGAACCTGTTGGCCGAGTATCAGCCGCACCTGATTAAAATCGATATGGATCTGGTGCGCGGAATCGACCAGAGCCAGGCGCGCCAAGCGATCGTGCGCGCGGTCGCGGCGATGTGCGGCGAATTGGGGATCAAGGTTTTGGCGGAGGGGATAGAGACCCGGGCCGAACGCGATTTTCTGGTGTCGGCAGGGATCGATCTAATGCAGGGCTATTGGTTCTGCAAGCCGGTGTTCCAGGGCCTGGGCCAGATCGCGCCCGCCGCCTGGGAATGACGGGCGCCGCGGCGCCCGCCGCGCAGCGCTAATTAGGCACGTCGACCACCGTGCCCGACACCTGGATCAGATCGGCGGCCACTGGCGCCGCCGCGATCGGCGGCAGGTTCGCCACCGTGATCGGGGTGCTGGCGTCGGCCCGCGTCACGGTATGCACCACTTGCGACGGCGGCAAGGCCTGCCCGCTCTTCAGGTGCGCGTACATGGTGTCGAGCGCGCGGAACAGGTAGACGTGCAACGGCACGATCAGGGTCGGCAGGCTGTTGCTGAAGGCGTCGAAGTGGTTGGCGTGGGTCACCTCGACATAGCGCAGCTTGCTCGCCGCCCCTTCCTGCGCCGCGTTCAGCCCCAGATAGGCGCGCGAGGCGTGATTGACCGGCACCAGGGTATCGCTGCGCCCGTGCACGATGATCGCGGGCTTGCCGTGCAGATTGCCGTTTGCTTGCACCGGCGCGATGCCGCTGCGCACACGCTGGCTTTGCGCGGCCAAGCTTGAATTCAACGCGCCGCCAGTGACCGGATCGACGCCGGTGGCGAGCGCGCGCAGGCACAGGAAGCCGTCGAGCGACTGGTCGTTCACGCCGGTCGATGGCGACACGCCGAACTGATAGGCCTTTGCACCGCCAACCGAATCCTCATACAACACGCCGCCGATGATGCCGTTCTGGGTCGCGAAGCTGGCCGCCCTTTGCGCGGCCGTGAAGGCGATCGGGTCGCCATTGGCATCGGTCTGGGCGAAGCTGAAGCCACACACCTTGTCGCTGACCGAGAACTTGCCGTAGGCATTGGCGTAGGTGACGGCGACCAGGATATTGGTTCCGGCGTGCGACGCCTGCAAGGGATCGGAATCGGCCAGCCAGCCGTAGGCCTTCATCTTGGCCAGCGCCGCGCTTTGCTGCGCGGCCAGATCGGCGCCGGTCAGCAGCCCCTTCCCGACCAGGGCCGCGCAGCGGCCGGCGCTGCCGGCGATGCAGGGCTGGTACAAGGCCGCGTAGGTCGAGTAATCGAACAGGGGCTTGCCTTGCGCGCTGACCGCCGCCCCGCCCTGCCGGATCGTATAGCCGGACGCCGTGCCCGGCTGTATCTGCGGCTCGGTCGCGGCCACGCCGCCGATCAGGCCCTTGGTATCCTGCTCGGCCGCCAGCAGGGCCGCGCCGGCGCCGTTTGAAATGCTCGAGGCGATGACGATGGTGTTGCGCGGAGTGAAGCGCTGCAGGTGATGAACGGCATCGTCGGCCATCGCGCCATATTGATTATTTAGCACGTAATAGGCGAACTCAACCGCGCGCAGGGTCGCCTCGCCCCAGCTGCGTTCGGGGTTTTGCTGCGAGTGGGCATGCTTGAACGCCACCCGGTTCGGCGAACCGGCGGCAAAGGCGGCCCGTTCGGCGTCGCTCAGCTTCGGCGCGAAACTGGCATTTTTACCGGCCGCCGTGCGCGTGCCGCGCGCTCCGTTTTGCAGACCGACGCCGTCGTCGTCGAACGTATACAACCCGGTGCCGCTGCCCTTGTCCGAATACGCGACCGCGCAGCCCTTCTTCAAGCCCCATTCGCCGGCGCTGCCGATGGCGCCGTACACGCCGCGCGAGCCACTCGAGGTGCCGGCCACGATGCAGGGATTGGCCGGATCGAATTGGCTCGGCACCTGCACCATCAGTGTCACATTCTGCTCGCCGCTACCGTCGTCGGCGTAGGCCAAGTATTCGGTGCCGCCGATGCGACCCTCGCCGCCGGTGACGTTGCCGGCGGCATCCACGTTCGGCCCGTACAAGGTGCCGTAGCCGCTGTTGGCGTTGATATCGAGCACGGCGCGGTAGTTGGCATAGATCGCGTTGCGGCGCAGCTCCCGGGGCGTCGGCTGGGCCGGGTCGGCGTACGCCGGCAGCGCGCCCGCCAGGCCGCTCTTGCCCAGTCCGGCCGTGAGCAAATCGTCGCTGACGCCATCGTAGGTGTTGCTGGAAATCGCCCCGAGATAGGACGGCGCCAGATTCAAATCCTGTGAATCGCCGCTGGCGCAGCCGGCCAGCGCGAGCGCCGCGGCAACCGGGCCGGTGCGGGCCAATATCGATATCAAGCTTGCGTGCTTCATGTCATCTCCTCTTTTCGAAAGTGAAAAATCGATGTTTCTAACGCCAATGCGGCCGCCGCCCGGGCATCGCCCCCGAGTTGAAAAAACCAGCTCCCAAAATGAAAAACGCCGGTTTGGATAACCGGCGCTGTTGACGATCAAGCTGGCTTTTTGCCGCTGCTACCAAAGTACGCGATGATCTCCCCGACTATCCCGCGGCGGAACAGCAGCACGCAGGTGATAAAGATCAGGCCGGTCACCATGCTGACCGACTCGCCCAGGGTGTTGAACCACTCGACCCCGGTGCGCGTGGCAAGGAAGGTGCCCAGGTCGCCGAGCTTGTTTTCCAGCACGATGATGATGACGGCGCCGAGGATCGGTCCGGCCAGCGTGCCCATGCCGCCCACCAGCGTCATCAGGATCACCAGCCCGGACATGCTCCAGTGCACGTCGGTCAGCGTCTCGAAGCCGAGCACCAGCGTCTTGGTGGCGCCGGCCAGCGCCGCCAGCGCGGCCGACAAGACGAAGGCGAGCAGCTTGTATTTGTCGACGTCGTAGCCGAGCGAAATGGCGCGCGGCTCGTTCTCCTTGATGGCGTTGAGGACCTGGCCGAACGGCGAGTTCACGGTGCGCATGATGAGCGCGAAGCCGCCGATGGCGATCGCCAGCACCACGTAGTACAGGACGGTGTCGTTGGACAGGTCCAGCACGCCCAGCAGCTTGCCGCGCGGCACGCCCTGCAGGCCGTCCTCGCCGCCGGTGAACGGCAGGCGCAGCGCCGCGAAATACACCATCTGCGCCAGCGCCAGCGTGATCATCGAAAAGTAAATGCCCTGGCGCCGGATCGCCAGCCCGCCGATGACCAGGCCGATCACCGCGCCGGCGGCGACCCCGGCCAACAGGCTCAGCTCGACCGGCCAGCCCAGGCTGGCCAGCGCGTAGCCGGCCACATAGCCGGCCGAGCCGAAGAAGGCGGCGTGGCCGAACGAGAGCAGGCCGGTGAAGCCGATCAGCAAGTTGAAGGCGCAGGCGAACAGCGCGAAGCACAGCAACTTCATCAGGAAAACCGGGTAGCCGACGAAGGGGGCGGCCAGCGCCAGCGCGAAGGCGATTGCGTAGCCTATGTTCTTGTTCATGTGTCGCTCCAATCCAGGATGGGTCTGAGTTCGTATTACTTCTCTTTGCCGAACAGGCCGGCCGGGCGCAGCAGCAGCACGATCACCATGACGACGAACACCACCGTGGCCGAGCCTTCCGGATAGAACACGCGGGTCAGGCCCTCGATCACGCCCAGCCCGAGGCCGGTCAAAATCGAGCCCATGATCGAGCCCATGCCGCCGATCACCACAACGGCGAACACGACGATGATGAGGTTCGAGCCCATCAGGGGCGAGACCTGGATGATCGGCGCCGCCAGCACCCCGGCGAAGCCCGCCAGCGCGACGCCGAAGCCGTAGGTCAAGGTCACCATCAGCGGCACGTTGACGCCGAACGCTTCCACCAGCTTCGGATTCTCCGTGCCGGCGCGCAGGTAGGAGCCGAGCTTGGTCTTTTCGATCACGTACCAGGTCGCCAGGCAGACGCTGAGCGAGGCCAGCACCACCCAGGCGCGGTAGTTGGGCAGGATCATGAAGCCCAGGTCGGTCGCCCCGGCCAGTTGCTCGGGCACCGAGAACGGCTGGCCGGAGACGCCATAGAAGGAGCGGAACACCCCTTCGAGCAAGAGCGTGATGCCGAAGGTGAGCAGCAGGCCGTACAGATGGTCGAGCTTGTAGAGCCAGCGCAGCATGGTCTTCTCGATCACGATGCCGAGCAGGCCGACCAGCAGCGGCGCGAGGATCAGCATGGTCCAGTAGCTCAGGCCGAAATGGGTCAGGCCGATCCACGCCAGGAAGGCGCCCACCATGTACATGGCGCCGTGGGAGAAATTGATCACGTTGAGCAGGCCGAAAATGACGGCCAGGCCAAGCGACAACATCGCGTAAAACGAGCCGTTGACGAGGCCCAGCAGCAGCTGGCTCATCATGGCTTGCATGGGAATGCCGAATATTTCCATGACGATCGCAATCTAAAAGAGTCACCGCCTGGGCTGGTGAGGAATCGAAGAGAGGCGCGACGAAAGCGCGCGGCGAAGCGCGCCGGCGCCCGCCTCGCGCGGGCACCGGCGGTCAGCTCATGTCAGCTTATTTCCACAGCGAGCACTTCGATTCGGCCTTGGTGACGTAGGCTTGCGCGCCCGGCACCGTGGCCACCAGCTTGTAGTAGTCCCACGGATATTTCGACTCGGACGGCTTCTTCACCTCCATCAGGTACATGTCGTGCACCATGCGCCCGTCCGGGCGGATCTGGCCGTCCTTGGTGAACATGTCGCTGATCTTGGTCTTCTTCAGATGCGCCATGACCTTGTCGGCGTCGTCGGTGCCGAGCGCCTTGACCGCCTTCAGATAGGTCGCGGTGGCCGAATAGTCGGCCGCCTGCAGCATCGACGGCTCCTTCTTCATCTTGTCGAAATAGCGCTTGGCCCAGGCGCGGGTGTCGGCGTTCATGTCCCAGTACCAGCCGTCGGTCAGGTACATGCCCTGGGTCAGGTTCAGGCCCAGCGAATGGATGTCGTTGATGAAGATGAGCAAGCCGGCCAGCTTCATGCTCTTGGTGACACCGAACTCGTTGGCCGCCTTGATGCTGTTGATGGCGTCGCCGCCGGCGTTGGCCAGGCCGAGGATCTGCGCCTTCGACGACTGCGCCTGCAGCAGGAAGGACGAGAAGTCCGAGGCCGACAGCGGATGCTTGACGCTGCCCAACACCTTGCCGCCGGCCGCCTTGACCACCTCGGCGGTGTCCTTTTCCAGCGAGGCGCCGAACGCGTAGTCGGCGGTCAGGAAATACCAGTTCTTGCCGCCCTGCTTGACGATCGCGCCGCCGGTGCCGCGCGCCAGCGCCACCGTGTCATACGCGTAGTGCACCGTGTAGGGCGTGCATTCCTCGTTGGTCAGGCGCGACGAGCCGGCGCCGATCGCGATGAACACTTTCTTCTTTTCGGCGGCGATCTTGGCCATCGCCAGGTTGGCGCCGGAATTGGTGCCACCGATCAACAGATCGACGCCCTGCTGATCGAACCATTCGCGCGCCTTGGAGGCGGCGATGTCGGCCTTGTTCTGATGGTCGGCGGAGACGAATTCGACTTTCTTGCCGGCCAGGACGACGCCGGCGTCGGCGATCGCCATCTTGATCGCTTCGGCGCCGCCAGGGCCGTCGACGTCCGAATACACGCCCGACATGTCGGTGATGAAGCCGACCTTGATCGTGTCGCCAGAAACCTGGGCTTGTGCGGCCAGTGGCGCACCGATGACACAGGCGGCGGCTGCGAGGGCGATTGCTTTGAGTTTCATATTTCGTCTCCGTTTCAACAATTTGTTTTGAACGTTCATGAGCGTAAAAAAACCTAAACGCCAAGCAGCTCGGTGAGCACAGGCATCTTGGCGTTCAATTCGGACGCAGCAAAAGTCTCGACGATCTGACCATGCTCCATCACGTAAAACCGGTCCGCCAGCGGCGCGGCGAACCGGAAATTCTGTTCCACCATCACGATGGTGTAACCCTTGGCCTTGAGCGTGGTGATCATGCGCGCCAGGCCCTGCACGATCACCGGCGCCAGCCCCTCGGATATCTCGTCGAGCAGCAGCAGGCGCGCGCCGGTGCGCAGGATGCGCGCCACCGCCAGCATCTGCTGCTCGCCGCCCGACAGGCGGGTGCCCTGGCTGTGCTTGCGCTCTTCCAAGTTGGGAAACATCGCGTAGATTTCCTCGATCGACATGCCCTTCTCGCCGCTGATCAGGATCGGCGGCAGCAGCAGATTTTCCTCGGTCGAGAGCGAGGAGAAAATGCCGCGCTCCTCCGGGCAATAGCCGATGCCCAGATGGGCGATCTTGTAGGTCGGCAGCCCGATCGCCTCGACGCCGCCGACCTTGATCGAGCCCTTGCGCGCGCCGGTCAGGCCCATGATCGCGCGCAGCGTGGTGGTGCGCCCGGCGCCGTTGCGGCCCAGCAAAGTGACCACTTCGCCCTGCTTCACCGTCAGGCTGACGTCGTGCAGGATGTGCGATTCGCCGTACCAGGTGTGCAAATTGGTGATTTCAAGTGCGTGCGTCATCAATGCGCTCCTTCCAGTTCAACCTGGGTCGTGCCCATATAGGCTTCCATCACTTGCGGATTTTTCGACACCTCCGCGTAGCTGCCCTCGGCCAGCATGGCGCCGCGCTGGAGCACCGAAATCTTGTCGCAGATGCCGGACACCACGTTCATATTGTGTTCGACCATCAGGATGGTGCGCCCGGCCGAGACCTTCTTGATCAGCTCGGTGACCCGGTGCACGTCCTCGTGGCCCATGCCCTGGGTCGGCTCGTCGAGCAGCATCAGCTCCGGCTCCATCGCCAGCGTGGTGGCGATCTCCAGCGCGCGCTTGCGGCCATACGGCATGTCGACCGTGACGGTGTCGGCGAATTCGGTCAGGTCGACTTCGGCCAGCAGCGCCATGGCGCGATCGTTGAGACGTTCGAGCGAACGCCCGCTTTGCCAGAAATAAAAGGAAGTGCCGAGTTGGCGCTGCAGGCCGATGCGCACGTTTTGCAGCACCGTCAGGTGCGGGAACACGGCCGAAATCTGAAACGAGCGGATCACGCCCATGCGCGCGATCTGGGCCGGCTTGGCGGCGGTGATGTCGCGCCCGTTGAATAATATCTGCCCGCTGGTCGGCACCAAAAATTTGGTGAGCAAATTGAAGCAGGTGGTTTTGCCGGCGCCATTTGGCCCGATCAATGCATGAATATGGCCGCGCTGCACGCGCAGATCGACATCGTTCACCGCCGTAAAACCCTTGAATTGCTTGGTCAACTTCCTGGTTTCCAAAATAACGTCCGACATCGTGTCTCCTCTGTCTTTTATGCTACTGAATTAGGAATTCCGGCTGAGATTATTATAGTTGGGCAACCTTCTGATCGATTGGCGGGCCTATCAGACAGGCATCAAACTTTGTCGATGTCCATTCCGCCAATTGTCAACGCCTTTCCAGGCAAGATTACCAGAACATCAAACAGCGTGCTGAAACTGAGTAGAAATACGGATGCCGACAAAAAGAATGCCTCTGCCGATGCAAGGCGATTCACTTAATGGGATTGACGCGAACGGTCGGGAATTGACGGTCATCCGCGCAAACGCGAACAACCGGGATGGAGAGTTTTCTGGGGCTTAGGGATGGGCCGCGCAATGCGCCGATTCGGCCATGCCGGCGAACCATTTCAACGATTCGTGCAAGGAGACCACTTCGCCAACGATGGTCAGGCACGGCGATCCAAACCGCCCCTGCTCGACCAGGCCGGGCAAGGTCGCCAGCGTGCCGGTGACGATGCGTTGCCGCGCGGTGGCG
>JACMLV010000490.1 GCA_014379395.1 Burkholderiaceae bacterium | reverse complement strand
TGCCCGTCACGCGCGCGCGCCTGGCCGGCGAGGCGCTGTTCTTCATCTTCGGCATCGTCCTGATCGCCACGCTGTTCTTCATGCCGGTGTTTCCCAGCTTCGTGCTGATCGACTGGTTCGACGAGCGCGACATGATGCCCTGGCTGCAAGGCAGCGACATCACGGTCCAGCTGGCGCGCTACTTCGTGCTGGCCTTCCCGGCCAGCGCGGTGCTGATCGTGCTCACCGCGCTGGTGTCGGCCGGCATCCGCTGGGGCGCCCTGCCACGCCTGAAACCGGGCCGCTCGGCCGTGCACAGCAACACCTATTGCGCCAAGTGGCTCGTCAGCCACATCCAGGAATCGAGCCTGAACGTGCTGCACGGGATTTACGCGACCGTGTACGCGCCCTACTGGTATCGCCTGCTGGGCGCCAAGGTCGGGCGCGGCGCGGAAATTTCGACCGCGCTGGGGGTGGTGCCGGACATGCTGACCCTGGGCGACGAAACCTTCATCGCCGACGCCGTCATGCTGGGCGACGAACACATCGCCGGCGGCTGGATGACGATGCAGCCGACCGTGGTCTCGCACCGCAGCTTCGTCGGCAACGGCAGCTACATCCCGGACGGCACTGTGCTGCCCGAGCACGTGCTGATCGGCGTGCACTCGCACGCGCCCGAGAACGGCCGCATGGCCGCCGGCGACACCTGGCTCGGCTCGCCTCCCATCCACCTGCCGGCGCGCGAGCAGGTGGCCGGCTATCCCGAGCGGTTGACCTACAAGCCGTCGCAGGCGCGGCGCCTGGCGCGCGCGCTGATCGAGGCGTTCCGCATCGTCGCCCCGCACGCCCTGGTGATCGCGGTCGGCTACACGCTGGTGCTCGACGTGATGCCGATCGCCTACGCCGGCCGCTGGAGCGAGGCGATCTTCGACCTGGCGCTGGCCGGCCTGGCCTACGGCGTCGGCAACTTCCTGTTCATCATGGCCTTCAAGTGGCTCCTGCTGGGGCGCTACCGGAAGCGCGCCGCGCCGATGTGGACGCCCTTCGTCTGGCTCTCCGAGGGCGTGACCAACCTGTATGAAGGCATCACCGTGCCGAACGCGCTGCGCTACCTGCGCGGCACGCCGTGGCTGCCGCTGGCGTTCAACCTGCTCGGCTGCAAGATCGGCCGCGGCGTCTACATGGACACCACCGACATCACCGAATTCGATTGCGTCAGCATCGGCGAATACAGCGAACTGAACGCCCTGGCCTGCCCGCAGACCCACCTGTTCGAAGACCGGGTCATGAAGATCGACCATGTCGAGATCGGCGGCAAGGTCTACATGGGGCCGCGCAGCGCCGTGCTCTACAGCGCCCGCGTCGGCGACAACGCCCGCCTCGGGCCGCTGACGCTGGTCATGAAGGGCGAGCAGATCCCCGCCCACACCATGTGGCAGGGCGCGCCGGCCGTGCCCTATGTCGTCCATGGCAACGCCGCCGGCGCACACTGACCCGGCGGCGTATCGCTCCCACAACAACAACGCCGTGATCCTGGCCTTGAGCCGGGATCACGGGCCGCCCCTCGCTGACGGGCGAGGGACAACACACGTCCCGGCGCTCTCACGGCTCAAGGTCGGGATGACCGGCGTTGCACCCATGATTTGACGGCAGGCCGCGCTGCGTCCCAGATCTAAACGGGCGTCATGTCGCACAACAGCTTTGGCAACCTGTTCCGTTTCATCACCTTCGGGACGATCGCGGTCGATCTCGTCTTGCAGGAGAGGATCAACCAGAGCGACTGGCTGGGGCTCGTGTTGTCCTTCATGGCGGTCGCAGTGGTCATCGCCGTGGCGCAGGCGCTGATCTGCGTCGCCTATAAATGGCTCTGCATGGGCGTCTACAAATCGGTGATGAAGCCGATGTGGTCGTGGTGGGCGATGCGCACCGAATCGGTCGCGGTGCTGTATTCCGGTCTCGGCGGCAAGGTGCTGTTCAAGTATCTGCGCGGCACGCCTTTCCTGCCCTGGTTCCTGCGCCTGTTCGGGGCGAAATTCGGCAAGGGCGTCTGGATGGACATGACCGACATCACCTAGTTCGACTGCGTCCGGGTCGGCGACGATTGCCAGATCAACGCGCATTCGGCGCTGCAGGCGCATCTCTACGAGGACCGCGTCATGAAGGTCGGCCGCGCCAGGCTCGGCCGCGGCGTCTGCATCGGCGCGGCGGCGACCGTGCTCTACGACACCCATGTTGGCGACTACGCCCAGGTCGGCCTGCTGACCGTCATCATGAAGGGCGAGAACCTGCCGGCGCATACGCGCTGGGAGGGCGCACCGGCCGTGCCCGCGAAGGCTGAGGGGCATTGAAGGCCGGCGTCAGAGCAGGATCGTGCTGACGCTGAATTCCGTACCGGCCTTTGCCAGACCTTTGTCCCGTGTGCAG
>JACMLV010000489.1 GCA_014379395.1 Burkholderiaceae bacterium | reverse complement strand
TGCGGCGCCAGGACTAGCGCCCGCGCACCGTGCGCCAGCAGAGCCACAAGCTGCGCGACGGCGTGCGCGCCCTGACCCGCTTGCTCGGGCGCGAGCCGACGGCGCAGGAGGCGATGGACCGGCTCGGCCTGTCCGAGGCCGACTACCAGCAGTATCAGATGGCCGAGAACGCCGAGCTGATCGCCAGCTTCGACGAGGTCCTGCACGACAACGCCGCCAGCTGCCCCGGCCCGGAGGAGCAGCTGATGCTGCGGCGCAGCCTGGAGCAGGCGCTCGGCGGGCTCGACGAGCGCGAACAGCGCGTGATCCAGATGTACTACGAATTCGAACTGAGCTACAAGGAAATCGCCGCCGTGCTCGACCTGACCGACGCCCGGGTGTGCCAGCTGAACAAGGCGGCGCTGGGCAAAATGAAGGCGGCGCTGGCCTGACCGGACTGGCGCCGCCAATATGGCACTACGATAACAAAGCAGAAAGGCAGTCCGCTATGCAGCAGATATTTGGCATCTTCATCGTCTTGGGATGTGTGTTCGGGGGCTTCGCCCTGATGGGCGGCACCGTCCACGCGATCTGGCAGCCGATCGAGCTGGTCATCATCGCCGGCGCCGGCCTCGGCGCCCTGGTGCTGGGCAACCCGGCCCACGTGCTCAGCGAGACGGTGGTCCAGCTACGCAAAATCATCACGCACAAGAAGCAGGGCTCGGAATTCCAGCGCCAGCTGCTGCTGCTGATGTATGAACTGCTGCAAAAGGCGGCCGACGGCCTCAAGGCGCTCGACGCCCACGTCGAGGCGCCGCGCGAGAGTCCCCTGTTCCAGCGCTATCCCTTGGTGCTCGAGGAACCCAAGCTGCTCGCCTTCATCGTCGACAACTTCCGCCTGATGGCGATGGGGAAGATCAAGGCGCACGAGCTGGAAGGCGTGCTCGAGCAAGAGCTCGAGGCCATCCACGAGGAGCTGTGCCAACCGTCGCGCTCGCTGCACAAGATCGCCGAGGCGATGCCCGGCTTCGGCATCCTGGCCGCCGTGCTCGGCATCGTGATGGCGATGAACTCGGTGGCCGACGGCGCCGACGCCGGCGAGATCTCGGAAAAGGTCGGCGCGGCCATGGTCGGCACCTTCATCGGCATCTTCTTCTCCTACGGCGTGATGGATCCGATCGCCAACATGATGAAGCAGCTCATCACCCAGGAGGCCTCCACCATGGAGTGCGTCAAGGTGGTCCTGGTGACCCACGTCGCCGGCAAGCCGGCGCTGCTGGCGATCGACGCCGGGCGGCGCCTGGTGCAGCTCAACATCAAGCCGAGCTTCGCCACGCTGGAGAAATGGATCAACGAGCTCGAGGCCGCGGCCGACGAGCCGGACAACTCGCGCCGAGGAGGGGAGCGACGTGCTAAAGCCGGTTGAGAAGCAGCACGACCAGGCGGTCATCAAGCGCGCCGGGCGCAAGGCGCACGACGAGGCCCACGGCGGCGCCTGGAAGGTCGCCTTCGCCGACTTTTGCCTGGCCCTGCTGTCGCTGTTCCTGGTGCTATGGCTGATGGCCGCGCGCGAGCAGCAGGCCATGCGCGAAGTGATGAAGCAGGCCAGCAGTCGCCAGAGCGAGGGCCTGGGCGTGGGCATCACGACCGAACCCAAAGGCGGACCGCGCGGCAGCCTGATCGACACCAATCCGATCCACAACAAGAACGAGGACAGCCCGACGCCCACGCCGGCCAAGCCGGTCAAATATGAAAGCGCGTCCGACTTGGCCGAGCTCTCGCGCGCGCTCACCAAGATGAGCGTCGAGGCCGGCCTGACGAGCAACCTGCAGGCCCTGGTGACGCCCCAGGGCCTGCGCGTGATGCTGCACGACACCGACCGCGAAGGCATGTTCGTGCGCGGCAGCTCGATCCCGACCGAGAAATTCCGCCACCTGCTGCGCAAGATGGGCCCGCTGTTCGCGCAGATGGAAAACCAGATGCTCATCGTCGGCCACACCGACTCGACCAGATACGCCAGGACCGGCTATTCCGGCTACTCGAACTGGGACTTGTCGAGCGACCGCGCGATGAGCGCGCGGTCCCAGTTGCTGGCCGGCGGCATGCATCAGGAGAGCGTGCTGCAGGTGGTCGGCATGGCCGACCGCGCCCCGCTCGACACCGAGCAAGCGGCGGCCGGCCTGAACCGCCGAATCGAACTGCTGATCATGACCCAAGCCCAGTCGGCCAGCATCTCGGCCATGTTCGGCACCGCCGGCACCAGCGAGGCGCTGACCGAGGACATCGACACCCGCCTGCCGGACCCGGCCTCGCTCAAGCGCCTGCGCGACCAGCTGCTGCCCAAGGGCGGGCGCGCCCCGGCCGAGCCGGCCGAGCCGGCGCCGACCCCGGCGGCCCCCGTCAAATGACTATAACGAGACCACCGCGCGGGCTGGGCGCACCAGCCTGAGATGACCATGAAAACCGGACCGAAGAGCCAACGTATGAGAATTGCG
>JACMLV010000488.1 GCA_014379395.1 Burkholderiaceae bacterium | reverse complement strand
GCCTCGGCGCGCGCCGCGTGCGAATAGACTTCGGTGTGTACCATGCCGGCCAGGGCGACCGAGCTGAGCGCGAGTGCGAGGACTGCGAAAATTCCATCCCGATGACGCATGATACCCTCCCGATAATGTATGCAATGAGTGTCCGGCTGGCGCCGACTGGCCCGGCTTTTCCGGCGCAGTGTGGTCACTATAGGCTTGATACCGACTCTGATAAATAGGACAATAACGAATTGATTGTTCAGATCCCTGAACAATAGAGATCATTATGAACAAATTACAAGCCATGGAAGTGTTCGTGCAAGTGGTCGACGCCGGCGGCTTCACGCGCGCGGCCGAGCACTTGCAACTGCCCAAGGCGACGGTGTCGACCCTGATCCAGTCGCTCGAGACGGCGCTGACGGTCAAGCTGCTCAACCGCACCACGCGCCAGGTCAGCGTGACGGCCGACGGCGCCGCCTATTACGAACGCTGCCTGCGCATCCTGTCGGACGTGCGCGACGCCGAGGAATCGGTCTCGCGCACCCGCCTGTCTCCCAGCGGACGGCTGCGGGTCGACGCGCCGACCAGCCTGGCGAGCGAGATCATCATCCCGGCCCTGCCCGATTTCTTCGCGCGCTACCCGGACATCAAGCTCGAACTCGGCTGCAGTGATCGTCCGATCGACCTGATCGAGGAAGGCGTCGACTGCGCGGTGCGGGCCGGCAATCTGACCGACTCGAGCCTGATCGCGCGCCGCATCGGCATCCTCGATTTCATCACCTGCGCCACGCCCGGCTACCTGGCCAAGTACGGCCGGCCGGGCCATCCGGCGGAGCTGGCGCGGCACCGCTGCATCAATTATTTTTCGTCCAAGACGGGCAAGATCTACGACTGGGATTTCACCCTCGGCGGCGAGCGCATCGAGCTGCCGATACCGGGCGACCTGGCCGTCAACGATTCGAACGCCTACACCAGCGCCGCGCTGACCGGGCTGGGCATCGTGCAAATGACGCGCTTCACGCTGGCGCCCTATTTGGCCGACGGCCGCCTCGAACTGCTGCTCGAAGACTGGAGCAGCGATCCGATCCCGCTGCAAGTGGTGTATCCGCAGAACCGGCACCTGTCGGCCAAGGTGCGCGTGTTCGTCGAATGGATCGCCGAACTGTTCACCAGCCACCCGACGATGCAGATGCGGGCGGCGCCCCCGCCCGTTCAACCTGCTCAACCTCTTCCCATCAAGGCCGCCTCATGAACCACAACATCGTTTTCCTCGACCGCGACAGCCTGGTCGCCAAGCTGCGCGCGCCCGCCTTCCCGCATACTTGGCGCGATTATCCGACCACCTCCGCCGCCGACGTCGTCGCCCGCCTGCGAGAGGCCAGCATCGCCGTCGTCAACAAGGTGCGCCTTGGCGAGGCGGAACTGGCGCAGCTGCCGCAATTGAAGATGATCGCGGTGGCCGCCACCGGCACCGACATCGTCGATCTGGAGGCCTGCCGCCGGCGCGGCATCGTCGTCTCCAACATCCGCAATTACGCGACCGCCTCGCTGCCCGAGCATGGCATGGCCTTGATCCTGGCGCTGCGCCGCAACCTGCTGGCCTACCGCGCCGACATCGAGGCCGGGCGCTGGCAGCAATCGGCGCATTTTTGCCTGCTCGACCATCCGATCCGCGATCTGTGCGGCAGCCGCCTCGGGCTGGTCGGCTACGGCACGCTGGGCCGCGCGATGGGCCGGCTCGGGCGCGCGTTCGGGATGGAGGTGTGCGTGCACACGCGCTCGCCGGTGGCGGACCCGGACGTGACGCAGGTGGGCTTCGACGAGCTGCTGGAAACTTCCGACGTGCTGAGCCTGCATCTGCCGCTGTCGGCCCAGACCCGGCACCTGATCGGCGCGCCGCAGTTGGCGCGCATGAAGCCGTCGGCGCTGCTGATCAACACCGCGCGCGGCGGGCTGGTCGACGAGGCCGCGCTGGCGCACGCCTTGAGCAACGGCGTGATCGGCGGCGCCGGCTTCGACGTGCTGACGAGCGAACCGCCGCCGGCCGACAATGTGCTGCTCAATTTGCGCCTGCCCAATTTTATTTTGACGCCGCATGTGGCGTGGGCCAGCGGCGCGGCGATGCAGACGCTGGCCGATCAGCTGGTCGACAATCTGGAGGCGTTCGCGGCCGGACGGCCGAACAATGTGGTGTAGCGCCGGCGCGGCGGCGCCCCCAAAGGCGCCGCCGTCCTGGGCAAATCGGAAAAAGAAATAGAAAAAGGGGCCAGATCTTTCGATCTGGCCCCTTATATTCTGGTGCGGCTGGCAGGAATTGAACCCACGACCCCTTGGTTCGTAGCCAAGTACTCTATCCAACTGAGCTACAGCCGCGCAAGGCCGAATTATAGCAGGGGTTTCGCCAATCGCAAAGCGGCAGCGCCGCAAATGTCGGCTTAGCGGCGCGGCGGCGCGGCGTAGATGTCCTGGCCGGCCTCGTTGATCTGGCGCCGCAGGTCACGCCGCTCGTCCGGCGTCAGGCGGCCGTTGCGGCGCCCGCCGTCCTGGCCCTGCGCCATACTGCGCTGGTCGTCGGCCATACGCGGATCGGGCTGGCGCATCATCTCCCCGCGGTTGTCGCCGCGGCGTCCCTGCTGCGATTGCTGTGCCTGTTGCGCTTGCTGTGCCTGTTGCGATTGCTGCGCGCGCTGTGCGGCGTCGTCGCGGCGGCCCCAATGCGGCCCGTCCTGGCCCGGCTCTGCCAGGGACGACGTCGCCGCACCCAGCAAAGCGCAGCCGACGACGGCCATGGCCACGGCGCCGCGCAGCGTCGTGCCTGCCGGAAGGTGAATGTTTTTGAGCGCGTTATTCATTGTGTTCCTCTTCCGCGATACCTGATAAACGGATAAGCTTCATACGCCGATGAGCAAGTGTATGATGCTTTAACTAGTGCGGTAAGGGCAAATGGGTAAAGTTTGTAACCGTATGTAATGAGTCCCGGCAAGCCTAGGCTTGCGCGCGGCGAGACGTTACCATAGCCACTCCGATCTGACAATATTGACCACCGATGACTACCCTCTCCAGTACAAACTCCGGCAACACCCCGGGCGCCACGCCCGGCCACCAGGCCAAGATACTGGTGGTCGATGACGACGTGCGCCTGCGCGACCTGCTGCGCCGCTACCTGACCGAACAGGGCTTCAACGTCGTCACGGCGGAAAACGCGCCGGCCATGAACAAGCTGTGGCTGCGCGAGCGCTACGACCTGCTGGTGCTCGACCTGATGCTGCCGGGCGAAGACGGCCTGTCGATCTGCCGCCGCCTGCGCGGCGCCGGCGACCAGACCCCGATCATCATGCTCACGGCCAAGGGCGAGGACGTCGACCGCATCGTCGGCCTGGAAATGGGCGCCGACGACTATCTGCCCAAGCCGTTCAACCCGCGCGAGCTGGTCGCGCGCATCGGCGCCGTGCTGCGCCGCAAGGGTCCCGACGAGCTGCCGGGCGCGCCGTCGGAGACGCCGCAAACCTTCACCTTCGGCCAGTTCGTGCTCGACCTGGGCACCCGCACGCTCAAGAAAAACGGCGAGACGGTGCCGTTGACGACCGGCGAATTCTCGGTGCTCAAGGTGTTCGCGCGCCACGCCCGCCAACCGCTGTCGCGCGAGAAGCTGATGGAACTGGCGCGCGGGCGCGAATACGAGGTGTTCGACCGCAGCCTGGACGTGCAGATTTCGCGCCTGCGCAAGCTGATCGAACCCGATCCGTCGAGTCCGCTCTACATCCAGACCGTCTGGGGCCTGGGCTACGTCTTCATTCCCGAGGGACAGCCGCGCTAGGCCCGCGCATGCCGTCGTTCACCTCGCAGCGCCTGGCCTGGCTGAAAAGCGGGCTGTTCTGGCGCACCTTCTTCCTGCTCGGCGTGCTCACCATGCTCAGCATGGCGGCCTGGATCGGCATGATCAGCGTCGTCCAGCGCGCCCCGCAGGCGCAGCAGATCGCCGCCCAGGTCATCTCGGTGGTCACCATCACGCAGGCGGCGCTGACCCACTCCAAGCCGGAGTTGCGGCGCGAACTGCTGTTCGATTTGGTCAGCAACGAGGGCATCCGCATCTTTCCGCTGGAGGACGACGATCTGGTCGAGCCGCCGCCGGACAACTGGCTGATGCCCGACATCGAAAAAAGCGTCAAGGCGAAACTGGGCCAGGAGACGCGCTTTTCGGCGCGCGTGAACGGCATCGCCGGCTTCTGGGTCAGCTTCAAGATCGACGACGACGACTACTGGATGATGCTCGAGCGCGAGCGCATCCGCGGCCTGACCGGCATCCAGTGGCTCGGCTGGGCCAGCCTGGTGTCGCTGTTCTCGCTGCTCGGCGCGGCCCTCATTTCAAGCCTGATCAACCGGCCGCTGGCGCGCCTGACGGCGGCCGCGCGCGCCATCGCCAAGGGCCGCCAGCCGGACCTGCTGCCCGAGCGCGGCCCGACCGAGATCATCGAGGCCAACCGCAGCTTCAACCAGATGGCGAGCGACCTGCGCCAGGTCGAATCCGACCGCGCCGTGATCCTGGCCGGCATCTCGCACGACCTGCGCACCCCGCTCGCGCGCATGCAGCTCGAAGTCGAAATGGCCAATTTGTCGGACGCCGCGCGCGAAGGCATCCAGTCCGACATCGGCCAGATGGACGCCATCATCGGCCAGTTCCTCGACTATGCGCGGCCGACCGAGACGGCCAGCTTCACGCCGGTCGACGTCAGCGCCCTGCTCGGCGAGTGCGCGCGCGAGGCGATGCGCCTGCCGGACGTCAAGGTCAGCTGCGACATCGCGCCGCAGGCGAGCGTGATGGGCAACGCGACCGACCTGAAACGGGTGCTGGGCAACCTGATCGAAAACGCCCGCCGCTACGGCCGCAGCGCCGACGGCGCACTGACCGAAATCGACATCGCCTGCCGCGTCAAGGGCATGCACGGCGCGCGCCGCGTCTATATCGAGGTGCGGGACCACGGCCTGGGCGTGCCGGCCGACCAGATCGACACGCTGCTCAAACCGTTCACCCGCCTCGACAGCGCGCGCGGCCAGGCCAACGGCGCCGGACTGGGCTTGGCGATCGTCGAGCGCGTGCTGTTGCGCCACGGCGCCGAACTGCATCTGCGCAACCGCGACGGCGGCGGACTGGCGATCCAGATCGTGATGGCGGCGGCCTGAATTGATTAGTTTGGGGGCCGGCCCGATTCAGGCCGCGCCCTGCCCGCGCCCGCCGTCGGCGCGCTGATCGAGCAACTTGGCCATCAACGATTCGGTGGCGCCATAGCCGTACAGCGAATCGCTTTCCAGGCCGGGGCTGTCGTAGGGGATCGATTCTTCGCGCTCGAGCCGGCTTGGATCGAGGTCGCAATAGGTTTCGCGCCAGGCGCGCTTGAGCAGGTCGGCGCGGCGGATGAACTGCGGCATCGGCCAGGCTTGCCGGTCCCAGTCCTCGGCGTGGCCGATGATCGGCCAGCGGCGGTTCATCAGGCCCATGTCGCCGGTGCGCACGCGCCGGATCGCATCCTCCGGCCGCAGCGCGGCGACATCGGCCATGGTCGGCGGTTGGCTATATTTGGCGCCGAACAAATAAGCGAGGATGATGCGGCCGCTCGGCGCCACGCGCGCGACCACGCCGGCGGCGTAGCTGCCGGCATAGCCGGCGACACAGAGCGGCACCGCGAACCAGGTGCCCTCACGATATGGCAGCAACTTCATCGTGTCCCCGCCCCTTCTTTGCCTTACTCGTAATGAAACTGCGCGACGATCGGCCCGGCCTTGAACAAGGCCTCTTTCATTTCCTTGTCCAGTTTGACATCGCGCCGGCGCATCCATTCGAGCAGCATCGCCACCTGCTTGCGCGCCACGTCGCCCTGGTTGGCCAGCACGCGGCGCAACTCGGGATCGGTGCAGCTTTCAAAACGCTGGCCGTTCGAATCGAGGCTTTCGAGCTGACCGATCAGGGCGCTGATGGCGCGGTGCATATCGACGAGCGGCGCGGGCAAACCCTGCTGCGGATCTTGCTTCGACTCTTGCTTCGACGCTTGCTGCGATGGGTGCAATTCCTGCTGTGCTTCCTGTGCCATTGGGGCGATCCTTTTTTGATATCGTGATCCCGCATTCTCCCCGCCTCGGGCCGAAATCTCAAGCCGCGCACAGCCTCATTTTCGCCCGTGCGGCATAATCGACGGTCGCCCACGCCACCCACGCCGCAGTTCCCTTGCCCCAGCCAAAGCACATACGCAACGCGCGCCAAAGCGCATGAGCACACCCCGCCCGCATTCGCCGCTGGCGGTTGCATGATCGTGCTGGCCGCGCCGCTGTTTTCGATGATGGACGCCGGCACCAAATTCATGAGCGGCTTCCTGTCGCTGGTGGTGGTGATAGGGCCTCAGCCGCCGGCCCTCCTGCCCGGCCACGCCGGCCTCAGAATCCGACGCGGCGATCGAGCGCGGCCGGCGCCGGCAGGCGGACGCTGTTGTCGACCACCACCCGCAAACCCGGCTTGCGCGGCGCCGCTTCCAGCGCGGC
>JACMLV010000487.1 GCA_014379395.1 Burkholderiaceae bacterium | reverse complement strand
TTGCGGCCGAGGCGGCGGCCGACCACGCCATCGGCCTGCCGCCTTTGAACATGGCGCTGGCGCGCGACATGGTGGCGCGCACCCGCGTGGCGCGGCTCTTGGCCGGTTATCGCAACGAGCCGGCGGCCGACCTCGACGCGCTGTGCCGCAGCCTGGTCCAGGTGGCCGAGCTGGCGGCCGACATCGGCGAACTGGTCGAGCTCGACATCAACCCGCTGCTGGTGGACGCGGCCGGCGTGATCGCGCTCAACGCCCGCATCCGGCTCGCGCCCGAGGGCCGCGCCGAGCCGCTGGCGATCCGGCCCTATCCGCAGGAATTGGAGCAGCACATCGTCTGGCAGGGCCAGCCTTTGATCCTGCGCCCGATCCGGCCGGAGGACGCGCCGCAGCACCTGGCGTTCTTCAACGCGCTGGCGGCCGACGATGTGCGGCTGCGCTTTTTCTCGTCGATGCGCGAATTGCCGCCATCGCAACTGGCGAGCCTGACCCAGATCGATTACGACCGCGCGATGGCCTTCATCGCCACCCGTCAAAACGCGGCCGGCGAGGCGGAGACGCTGGGCGTGGTGCGGGCCGTGGCCGACCCGGACAACCTCGGCGCCGAGTTCGCCATCGTGGTGCGCTCGGATTTGAAGGGGCTGGGGCTGGGCGCGGTGTTGTTCGCCAAGCTGGTCGATTATTTCCTCGGCCGCGGCACGGCTTTCCTTTCCGGCGAGACGATGTCGGAAAATTACGGGATGCAGAAACTGGTCAAAAAGTTCGGCGGCCAGTGTCATCCATCGGCCGAACCTGGGGTAGTCAATTTGCGCATCGACTTGCAGTCGTTGGTTCGCTGAGCGTCCCCCGGACGTTTGCGAAAGCTCAAGTCCGACGCTGTCGGTTTTATTTACACTCTCGTCTCAAGGTTGCGTGCCCGGTATTCACAGGCGTTGCGCACCACAAATTTTCTTGCTGACGCCGCCCGGCGACCGGCAATTCCTTTTGGAGTGAGAATGTTAACGGCTACCTATACTTTGGTTGCTTTATCCGTGGAACAATCGAGCGTGCGCATGAGTTTGCAATCGTTCCAACGCTATGTGCAGGCCAATTTCCTGGGGCAGAACGAGGTCACGATGGCGCAGTTGCAATACGCGTGCGACAGCCTGAACCGGCTGTACCAGGCTTGTCACTGGCGCAAGATCGAGATGTACCTGATTCCGGCGATCCGCCAGGCCACCGAGCGGGCCGATCATCTGCTCGACGAGCTGAGCGCGTTGAACAACGCCGCGCTCGACATCGTCACCACGATTCAAGAGCAGGTCGGCAACATGACGCTGCAATCGGACCGCCATGTGACGCAGGTGTGCGCCAACATCGACGAGTTCTGCACCGCTCTGCTCAAGCGGCTGGAAAAGGAGGAGCGCGAATTGTTCGCCGTCGCGCGCAGCGTGATCTGCGGCGAAGCCTGGTTCTCGATCGCCAACCAGTTCCTGCTGCACGATGCGCGCACGCGCGAAGCGCGGCGCGGCAAGGCCGCTGCCGCCGCCGTCATACCCTTGCCGTTGCCCTTGCCCTTGCCCTTGCCGCTGCCGCTGCCGCTGCCACCGGCGCCCAATCCACCGGCCGACGGCGGCTCGGCCACCCAGCGCCGGCGCGGCGAATACGCGCCGCAAGCGGCGGTCGGCGAATAAAGCCAGCCGCACTTTCATAAAACGGGGCCGAATTAGGCCCTTTTTCATTCCATGATTCGGGCAGGGCTTTGCTATGATGGTGCTTTTCTCCATCCATGACACGCCATGTTCGATTTTCTCTTTAAGCGTTCCGCCAGCAAGTCCGCCGAACCGCAGGCCATGATGGCGCAACAAGCGGCGACGGCGACGGCGTTGAACGCGGCGCGTCGCAGCGAGCAGGCGGCCCGGGCGCAAGCCACTTTCGGCGACGAAGCCGCCGCCGTCGCCTTCATCCTGGAGAGCGAATTCGCCGACGCGCGCCTGATCGCCGCCGAACACGTCCACAGCCAGCCGATGCTGGAAAAAATTCACCAGGCGATGCGCAACACCGACCGCCGCGTCGCCAAGCTGATGCAGACCCGGCTCGAGCGCATCCGCCACGAGCAGGCCGAGCAGCAAAAGGCCCAGGCCGGCCTCGACACCGCCCAGCGCCTGCTGGACGACGACAAACTCAGTCCCAACCAAGTCGCCGAACTCGACCGCCAATGGCAGGTCATCGAGGCCGGCCCCGAGCTGGCCGCGCGCTTTGACACGCTGCGCGCCGGGCTGGCGCGCCGGCTCGAAGCGCAAGTGTTGCTGCAGCGCGCAGTGATCGACGCCGTCGCCGCCCTGCGCGCCTTGCCGGAGTCCGGCCTGGATCAAGAGCGCGCCGCGCAAGCCGTGCAGCGCCTGGGCGACGAACATGCGGCGCATATCGGCGGGCCCGAGCACGCCTCGCTGCCGAAGCCGTTGCTGATCGATTTCGCCGAGGCGCGCGCGCAAGCCGAGGC
>JACMLV010000486.1 GCA_014379395.1 Burkholderiaceae bacterium | reverse complement strand
GCGGCCAAGAATCCGGCGCCGGCGGCGCCGGCCGCGGCGCGCCCCAAGGAAGCGACCCGATGAATCGTCCCCACTATATTTTGCTGCCGGTCAGCCCGCTGTTCATCCTCTTCAGCCTGCTGTGCGCGTTTTTGCTCAACCTGATGCCCTGGGGCGGCTTCGTCGGCGCCCCCGACTTCGTCGCGCTGGCGCTGGTGTTCTGGGGCGTGCACCAGCCGCGCAAGGTCGGCATCGGCGTGGCCTTCTTCATGGGCCTGCTGATGGACGTGCACGGCGCCACCTTGCTCGGCGAGAACGCGCTGGCCTACACGCTGCTGTCGTACTTCGCCATCATGATGCACCGCCGCGTGCTGTGGTTTCCGGTGCTGACCCAGATGTTCCACGTGTTCCCGCTGCTCTTGATGACGCAGGCGGTGCAACTGGTGGTGCGCCTGCTGGTCTCGGGCAGCTTCCCCGGCTGGAGCTATTTCATCGAGAGCATCGTCACGGTCTGCCTGTGGCCGCTGGTCAACGCGATCCTGCTGGCGCCGCAGCGCCGCGCCATCGACCGCGACGACACCCGCCCGATCTGACGCATGAACGAGCTGAAGAACACCGAACGGGAACTGCACTTCTTCCGGCTGCGCCTGACCGCGCTGGGCGCGCTGGTGTTCCTCTGCTTCGCGCTGCTGCTGGCGCGCTTCGTCTGGCTGCAGGTCTACAAGCACAGCGACTACGCCGCCCAGGCCGAGGACAACCGCATCGCGGTGGTGCCGGTGGTGCCCAACCGCGGCCTGATCCTGGACCGCAACGGCGTGCTCTTGGCGCGCAATTACTCGGCCTACACGCTCGAGATCACGCCGTCCAAGCTGCGCGCCCCGCTCGAGGCGGTGATCGACGAGCTGGCCCGGCTGGTGCAGATCGAGGCCAAGGACCGCAAGCGCTTCAGGAAGCTGCTCGACGAGTCGAAGAACTTCGAGAGCGTGCCGCTGCGCACCCGCCTGTCCGACGAGGAGGTGGCGCGCTTCACCGCGCAGCGCTTCCGCTTCCCCGGCGTCGAGATCCAGGCGCGCCTGTTCCGCCAGTACCCGCTGGGCGAGACGGCCGCGCACGTGATCGGCTTCATCGGCCGCATCAACCACGCCGAGTCCGAGGCGCTCGAGGCCGGCGAGGACGCGGCCAACTACAACGGCACCGACCACATCGGCAAGGAGGGCGTCGAGAAGAGCTACGAGCGCCAGCTGCACGGCACCACCGGCTACGAGGAGGTCGAGGTGTCGGCCGGCGGGCGCGCCATCCGCACCCTCTCGCGCAGCGCGGCGGCGCCGGGCAACAACCTGATCCTGTCGATCGACATCGAGCTGCAGAAGGTGGTCGAGGAGGCCTTCGGCGAGTGGCGCGGCGCGCTGGTGGCGATCGAGCCGGCCACCGGCGACATCCTGGCCTACGTGTCGCGCCCCGGCTTCGACCCGAACCTGTTCGTCGACGGCATCGACCAGCAAAGCTGGAGCGAGCTCAACACCTCGCTCGACAAGCCGATGGTGAACCGGCCGCTGTCGGGCACCTACCCGCCCGGCTCGACCTACAAGCCGTTCATGGCGCTGGCCGCGCTCACGCTGGGCAAGCGCACGCCGTCGCAGTCGATCTCCGACCCGGGCTCGTTCACCCTCGGCGGGCACAAGTTCCGCGACGACAAGCCGGGCGGCCACGGCACGGTCGACATGTACAAGTCGATCGTCGAGTCGTGCGACACCTACTACTACGTGCTGGGCCACGAGATGGGGATCGACGCGATCCACGACTTCATGAAGCCGTTCGGCTTCGGCCAGCTGACCGGCATCGACCTCGAGCACGAGAAGACCGGCGTGCTGCCGTCCAAGGCGTGGAAGCGCGAGCGCTTCAAGAAGAATCCGGCGATGCAGAAATGGGTCGGCGGCGACACCATCTCGGTGTCGATCGGGCAGGGCTTCAACCACTTCACGCCGCTGCAACTGGCGCACGCGGTGGCCAACCTGGCCAACGACGGCGTGGTGATGAAGCCGCACCTGGTCAAGATCGTCGAGGACGGCGTCACGCGCGCGCGCAAGCTGACGGTTCCCAGCGAGAGCTACCGCATCCCGCTCAAGCGCGAGCACATCGACGTCGTCAAGAACGCGATGGTCGGCGTGACCCTGACCGGCACCGGCGCGCGCGCCTTCGCCGGCGCCGGCTACACCTCGGCCGGCAAGACCGGCACCGCGCAGGTCATCGCGATCAAGAAGAACGAGAAGTACAACGCCAACCTGATCGCCGAGCGGCTGCGCGACAACGCGCTCTACACCGCCTTCGCGCCGGCCGACAAGCCGCGCATCGCGATCGCCGCCGTGGTCGAGAACGCCGGCTTCGGCGCCGGCGTGGCCGCGCCGATCGTCAGGAAGGCGCTCGACTACTACCTGCTCGGCAAGCGCCCGCACGAGAAGGAAACGACCAAGGTGCCCAAGGAGGACGCCGAGACGCTGCGCTCGCTCGACGACGTCAAGGCCGACGAGGGGCCGGCCGCCCAACACGCGCCCGGCCTGGAAACCCCGGGCAACAAGGAGTGACGCCATGCAGATGAACCCGACGCGCTCGCCGTGGAGCCGGCTGCGCCCATATTTCGCGGTGTTCGACGGCCCGCTGCTGCTGATCCTGGCCCTGCTCCTGGGGACGGGGATGGTGACCTTGTATTCGGCCAGCATCGGCATTCCCGGCAAGCTCGAGGATCAGACGCGCAACATCGGCATGGCCTTCCTCGTCATGTGGCTGGCGGCCAACGTCTCGCCGCAGACGATGCAGCGCGTCGCCGTGCCGGCCTACCTGGTGGCGGTGGCGCTGCTGGTGGCGGTGGCGCTGTTCGGCACCGTCAAGCTGGGCGCGCGGCGCTGGCTGCACGTCGGGGTCGACATCCAGCCGTCCGAGTTCATGAAGATCGCCATGCCGCTGATGCTGGCCTGGTTCTTCGAGCGCCGCGCCGGCGTGCTCAGCTGGCATGCCTTCCTGATCGCCGCGCTGCTGCTGGCGGTGCCGGTCGGCCTGATCGCCAAGCAGCCCGACCTGGGCACGGCGCTGTTGGTGCTGGCGGCCGGCTTTTACGTGATCTTCCTGGCCGGCCTGTCGTGGAAGATGCTGGCCGGGCTGGCGATCGCCGGCTGCGCCAGCCTGCCGGTGGTCTGGTCGATGCTGCACGACTATCAGCGCGAGCGCGTGATGATGCTGATCGACCCGTCCTCGGACCCGCTCGGCAAGGGCTTCCACATCATCCAGTCGACCATCGCGGTCGGCTCCGGCGGCCTCTTGGGCAAGGGCTGGACCCACGGCACCCAGGCCCACCTCGAATTCATCCCCGAGCGCACCACCGACTTCATCTTCGCCGTCTATTCGGAGGAGTTCGGGCTGGCCGGCAACCTGGTGCTGATGCTGCTGTACCTGCTCCTGATCGGCCGCGGCCTGATGATCGCCGGCACCGCGCCGACCTTCTTCACGCGCCTGTTGGCCGGCGCCATCACGATGATCTACTTCACCTACGCCTTCGTCAACATGGGCATGGTCAGCGGCATCCTGCCGGTGGTCGGGGTGCCGCTGCCGTTCATGAGCTACGGCGGCACCGCCCTGTTGACGCTGGGGCTGGGCGCCGGCATCTTGATGAGCATCCAGCGCCACCGCAAGCTGGTGCAAAGTTGAGGCGCGCCACCGCCGCCCCGGGCCGGCAAGCGGCGACGCTGGCGCTGGCGGCCCGGGGCGGCGGTGGCGCGCCACAACATTGCACCAGCGTGCGGTGGCGCTGGAAGCGCATCAAGATTCCGGCGCCCAGCCCCAGCGTCAACAG
>JACMLV010000485.1 GCA_014379395.1 Burkholderiaceae bacterium | reverse complement strand
TTCGGGCGACAGCGACAATACCGCGCCGCCGTCGGGCAGGCCTACCAGCGCGCCGTAGGGCACCGGCTGGCGCGCGCGCAGGCGGGCGTACAGCGCGGCCGGGCTGCCGTAGGCGTCGAAGCGCAGCCGGTAGGTGTAGTTGACCTGATAGGCGTCGCCGGCCTCGATGTAGTCGTGGATGCGCGCCAGCGCGGCGCAAAATTCGCGCTCGCCGACATCGGCGTGGATGTTGGCGACGCCGGCCGCCAAAGCGTCGAGTGCGCCCGGTGCGCCTGCCGATGAGGCGTCGCGCGCGGCGCGTTCGGCCAGCCATGCCGCCACCTGCGCCTGCGACAGCCGGCGGCACTGCTCGAACACGAGCACCCGCGCCAGCGCTTCGCCGGTGGCCGCCGCGGACGCCGGCAAGCCCTGCAAATGGATGCCCAGCTCATAGGCGCACAGGGCCACCGCGTGCCGGCCTTGCCGCAGATGCCGCTCCATCTCGCCCAGCAGTTGCGGCCAGCCGGCGCCGTCGCGGCAGACCAAGGTCGCCGCGTGCCCGGTGTAGAGCCGCGACGCGGCGCCGGGCGTGCCGGCGTCGTCGAGCAGGGCGAAACAGTCGGCGGTCATTTGGGCGTCTTCAGCGCAGCTGGTTCAGGCGCGTCGGCAGGTGCTTGACGGACTTGACTTTGACATCGACGAAGGAGGGCCGGTTCTGCCGCTTCGGGATGCCGGCCGCCGCGCCGCGCTGGCGCAGGTATTGGGTGATCCAGACGGTGCGCAGGCCGAGCATCTTGGCGTTGCGCAGGTTGGCCAGCGTGTCCTCGACCAGGATGCAGCGCCCGGCCTGGATGCCCTGCTTGCGCATCAGCCGGCGCAGCATCAGCTTGGACGGCTTCGGTTGCAGGCGGCCGTGCACCTGCATCGATTCGATCGCGATGTGGGCCGAGAACTGGCGCTGCAGGCCGAGCAGGCGCAGCACGTCGCGCGAATAGCTCAGCGGCCCGTTGGTGAGCAGGATCTTGCGGCCGGGCAGGGCGCGCAGCAGTTTGCCCAGGCCGCGCTCGGCCCGGATCAGCGTGGTCAGGTCGCCGATGCGGTGCGTCTCGCTCAGAAAATCGGCGGCATGCACCTGGTGGTGCTTGATCAGGCCGAGCAGCGTGGCGCCGTAGCGCAGCCAGTAGGCGGCGCGGGTGGCGTCGGCCAGTTCCAGGCTGGCCGGCGTGACGCCGTCGCCCAGCAAGTCGGCGATGTAGCGCGTCATGCGCGCCGTGATGGCGGGGAAAATCGCGTGCGAGGCGTCGTGCAGGGTGTTGTCGAGGTCAAACAGCCAGACGGGGGCGGAGCGGTTAATATTTGGCATCTAGCTATGGCTGAAATGAATCGGGAAAAACATGCGACGCCGAATTATAGTGATCTTCTGCATTTTGTTCTGCTTCGCCCCCCCGGCGGCATGGGCGCAGGCGCCGCGGACGGAGGCGTCGGCGGGTGCGGCGCCCAACCGCGGCGCCTTGTTCAAGATCGAGCGCGACGGCCACACTTTGTTCCTGTTTGGCACCATCCACGTCGGCGCGCCCGACTTTTATCCACTCGAACCGCGCGTGATGGCGGCGCTGGCACAGGCCAGCGTGCTGGCGCTGGAAGTCGACCTGGGCGCCGATTCCATCGGGCTGCGCTCGGCCATGCGCGAATTCGGCTTGTATTCGAACGGCGGCACCGCGATGGCCGAGATCGGGCCGGCTTTCCGGCCGCGCCTCAAGCGCCTGCTGCGCCACTACGGCATCGACCAGCAGGCGGTCGCGCCGATGAAGCCCTGGCTGCTGGCGAGCGTGCTGGCGGTGAGCGAATTCGCGGCCCAGGGTTATCAGACCAGCCTGGCGGTCGACAGTTATCTGGCGCGCCAGGCGCGCGAGCGCAACATCCCGGTGCGCGAACTGGAGACGGTGGCCGGCCAGATGGCGCTGTTCGGCCGCCTGCCGCTGGCCGATCAGTCCCGCTTTCTGGAGGAGAGCATCGCCACCATCGAGGATCGGACCCAGGCCCGCCAGGCGCGGTCGAGATTGCTGGCAGGAGACCTGGCCGATCATCTGGCCGCAGATCGACGACGTGATGACCCGCGGCGAGGCGAGCTG
>JACMLV010000053.1 GCA_014379395.1 Burkholderiaceae bacterium | reverse complement strand
GTCATCATCGTGACGATGCGGTCCAGGCCGAACGCCAGGCCGCCGTGCGGCGGCGCGCCGTATTGCAGCGCGTCGAGCAGGAAGCCGAACTTCAGGCGCGCCTCGTCGGCGTCGATCTTCAAGGCGCGGAACACCTTGCTCTGCACTTCTTCGCGGTGGATGCGGATCGAACCGCCGCCCAATTCCCAGCCGTTCAAGACCATGTCGTAGGCCTTGGCGATGCAGGCGCCCGGATTGGTTTCCAGCATGTCCTCGTGGCCGTCCTTCGGCGCCGTGAACGGATGGTGGGTCGCGGTCCAGCGGCCGCTTTCCTCGTCGTAGTCGAACATCGGGAAGTCGACCACCCACAATGGCTTCCAGGCGTCCTCGAACAGGCCGGCCTTGCGGCCGAAGTCGCTGTGCCCGATCTTCACGCGCAACGCGCCGATGGCGTCGTTGACGACCTTGGCCTTGTCGGCGCCGAAGAAGATCAAGTCGCCGTCCTGGGCCTTGGTCAGTTCGACGATCTGCGCCAGCGCGGCGTCGTGCAGGTTCTTGACGATCGGCGATTGCAGGCCGTCGCGGCCCTTGGTCTTGTCATTGACCTTGATGTAGGCCAGGCCCTTGGCGCCGTAGATCGCCACGAACTGGGTGTAGGCGTCGATCTCCGAGCGCGGCATGCCGCTGCCCTCTTTCGCGCCGCCCGGCACCAACAGGCCAACCACGCGCCCGCCTTCCATGTTGGCCGCGCCGGCGAAGACCTTGAAGTCGACGTCCTTCATCACGGCGGTCAGGTCGGTGAATTCGAGCTTGACGCGCATGTCCGGCTTGTCCGAGCCGTATTTGCCCATCGCGGTGGCGTAGTCCATCACCGGGAACGGGTTGGCCAGTTCGATGTCGAGCGTGTTCTTGAACACCTTGCGGATCATGTCCTCGAACAGGTCGCGGATCTCCTGCTCCGACAGGAACGAGGTTTCGCAGTCGATCTGGGTGAATTCGGGCTGGCGGTCGGCGCGCAGGTCTTCGTCGCGGAAGCACTTGACGATCTGGTAGTAGCGGTCGAAGTTGGCCACCATCAGCAGCTGCTTGAACAGCTGCGGCGATTGCGGCAGCGCGAAGAAGTGGCCGGCGTTCACGCGCGACGGCACCAGGTAGTCGCGCGCGCCTTCCGGGGTCGACTTGGTCAGCATCGGGGTTTCGATGTCGATGAAGCCGAGTTCGTCGAGGTACTTGCGCACTTCCATCGTCACCTTGTAGCGCAGGCGCAGGTTGTTTTGCATTTGCGGACGGCGCAGGTCGAGCACGCGGTGCGTCAGGCGGGTCGTCTCGGACAGGTTGTCGTCGTCCAGCTGGAACGGCGGCGTGACCGAGGCGTTCAGCACTTCGAGGTTGGAGCAGACCACTTCGATCTTGCCCGACTTGAGGTTGTTGTTGATGGTGCCTTCGAGGCGGTTGTTGACCACGCCGGTCACCCGCAGGCAGAACTCGTTGCGCACCGCTTCGGCGGCCTTGAACACCTCGGCCTGCTCGGGATTGCAGACGATCTGCACCAGGCCTTCGCGGTCGCGCAGGTCGATGAAGATGACGCCGCCGTGGTCGCGCCGGCGATGCACCCAACCGCACAGGTTGACGGTTTGGCCGAGCAGGGCTTCGGTGGTGAGGCCGCAGTAGTGAGTACGCATTGACATAGATTTCTCAGTTCAGGTTGGATTATTCGGTGATTTCGTTGATTTGCTCGGCCGCGCGCGGCCGGTTCAGGGCTGCGCGGCCTTATTCTTTCGCCGCCGCCGGCACATGCTCGGGCACCACGACGCCCATCGAGACGATGTACTTGAGGGCGGTGTCCACGCTCATGTCGAGTTCGACGACGTCGGCCCGCTTCATCATCAGGAAAAAGCCCGAGGTCGGATTCGGCGTGGTCGGCACATACACGCTGACATAGTCGCCGGCCAGATGGTTCTTCACGTCGCCGCCCGGCACGCCGGTCAGGAACGCGATGGTCCAGGAGTTCTGGTGCGGGTAAGGCACCAGCACGGCTTTTCTGAACGCGTTGCCGGACGAGGAAAACAGGGTGTCGGAGACCTGCTTGACACTCGAATACAGCGAGTTGACGATCGGGATGCGCTGCAACAGCTTTTCCCACACGCGCACCACGTAATTGCCGACCAGGTTGTTGGTCAGCAGGCCGGTCAGGAACACGATCAGCACCGTCAGCATGGTGCCCAGGCCGGGAATGTCGAAGCCGACCAGGTTGCGCGGCTGCCAGCGTTCGGGCACGAACAGCAGCGACTGGTCCATCGTGCTGATCACCGCGCTCAGCACCCAGGCCGTGATGGCCAGCGGCACCAGGATCAGTAATCCGGTAATGAAGTATTTACGCATCGATTGCCTGTGGTTGGTGACGTGGCCGGCCCGGCCTCAGACCGTGCCGGACGGGGTGCTCTTGGTCGTTGCCGCCGCGCTCGGCGCGGCATCGGCCGGGGCTGCCGGGGCCGCGCCCTCGCCGGACGGGCCAGTCGACAACGCCGTGCTCGGCGCCGAGCCGCTGCCGCGGAAATCGGTCGCGTACCAGCCGGTGCCCTTGAGCTGGAAGCCGGGGGCGGTCAACTGCTTCTTGAACGACTCTTTGCCGCACGACGGGCAGAGCGTGATCGGTGAATCGGAAATCTTTTGCAAAACATCCTTGGCGAAGCCGCAATCATCACAGCGGTAAGCGTAAATCGGCATCCAGTACTCCGCGAAAAAACATCAAAAACCGTGAATTATAAAGCCTTTCGAGTCCGCTTAGGCGCCGAGAAATAATAACTTGAACAGTTGACCGCTTGGAGGCGAGATGCCAGGCGAGGCGCACTAGGCGAGGCGCAAAACACGCCGTGTGGCGAGCCACACAAGTGATTTGCAACGAAGCATGGCGCTCGCCTCCAAGATGGGAAACGTTCAAGTTATTTTTCTCGGTGACTTAGTTTCCGCCGGCCAACTCGCGGCGGCGCCACAGCATCCAGCGCTCCTTGCCGGCGAAAACCGGAATCGAATCGTCGACCGCCACATCCTCGACGCACTCGAAATGCGGCAGCAGCAGCGCGTCCAGTTCCGCGCGCGCGATGCCGAACGGCGGGCCGCGCAGGCCGTCGTCGAAGAAGAAGTAGCCGGCCAGCACGGCGCCCGGCGCCAGCAGCTCGGCCCAGCGCGCCGCCACCTGCGCCCACATGGTGCGCGGCAGCGCGCACAGGAAGGCGCGCTCGTAGATCATTTGCAGCGGCAGCGCCGGCGCGAATTGGAAGAAATCCGCCTCCAGCACGCGCTCGCCCCACACCCCGACGGCGGCGCGCGCGGCGCCCACGGCGGCCGGCGAGAAGTCGATCGCGGTGACGTCCCAGCCGGCTTCGGACAGGAAGGCCAGCTCGTAGGCGCTGCCGCAGCCAGGGATCAGGCACACCATCGGTTCGCTGCGCGCGGCGAACTGGCGCAGCGCGTCGGGCACGCCGCCGCGGTCCCAGGGCGTGTAGCCCTGGTCGAAGCGTTCGTCCCAGAACTGCGGCGAGAGCGGGTCGCGCAACTGGAAATCGGGCACCGCCTTTTTCACGCCGCCGCCCATCTCAATGCGCCCCGTTCCAGCGCAGCGCGAGCTGGAAGGCGACCACGCCGACCCCGAACGCGCCGATGAAATAGATCGCGAAGCTGAGCAGGCGGTTGGTGTGCTGCTGCTCGGCGATCAGCGCGCGCAGCAGTTCGGTGTCGGCGCCGCGCGGCTCGCCGGCCACCGTCAGCGCCTGGTGCACCAGGCGCGGCAGCTGCGGCAGGATGTGCGCGAAGCGCGGCGCCTCGGCCTTCAAGCGGTCGACCATGCCCTGCACGCCGATCTGGCTGGCCATCCATTTTTCCAGATACGGCTTGGCGGTCTTCCACAAGTCGAGGTCCGGGTCGAGCTGGCGCCCCAGGCCTTCGATGTTGAGCAGGGTTTTTTGCAGCAGCACCAGTTGCGGCTGCACTTCGACGTTGAAGCGGCGCGAGGTCTGGAACAGGCGCAGCAGGATCTGGCCGAACGAGATGTCCTTGAGCGGACGGTCGAAGATCGGCTCGCAGCAGGCGCGCACGGCCGCCTCGAGCTCGTCGACCCGGGTTTCCTTGGGCGCCCAGCCGCACTCGATGTGGGCCTCGGCGACGCGCTTGTAGTCGCGCCGGAAGAACGCCAGGAAGTTTTGCGACAGGTAATCCTTGTCGAAGTCGTTCAGGGTGCCGACGATGCCGAAGTCGAGCGCGATGTAGCGCCCGAAGGTCTCCGGCGCGACCGACACCAGGATGTTCCCCGGATGCATGTCGGCGTGGAAGAAGCCGTCGCGGAACATCTGGATGAAGAAGATCTGCACGCCGTCGGTCGAGAGTTTTTTCAGGTCGACGCCGGCCTCGCGCAGGCGGTCCAGGCGCGACACCGGAATGCCGTGCATGCGCTCCATCACGATCACGCTCGACGAGCAGTAGTCCCAGTGCATCTCCGGCACCATCAGCAGGTCCGAGTCGGCGAAGTTGCGCCGCAGCTGGCTGGCGTTGGCCGCCTCGCGCATCAGGTCGAGCTCGTCGTGCAGGTATTTGTCGAATTCGCCCACCACTTCGCGCGGCTTGAGGCGCCTGGCCTCGCTCCAGATGCGCTCGACCCAGGCGGCGGCCAGGTGCATCAGCGCGACGTCCTCGTCGATCAGCTTTTTCATGCCTGGACGCAGAACCTTGACCGCCACTTCCTTGCCGTCCTTGAGGACGGCGAAATGCACTTGCGCGATCGAGGCCGAGGCCACCGGGGTGCGCTCGAAGCTGGCGAACAACTGGTCGGGATGGGCGCCGAGCGAGCGCACGATCTGGGCGATCGCCAGGTCGGTGTCGAACGGCGGCACCCGGTCTTGCAGGTGGGCCAGCTCCTCGGCCATGTCGGGCGGCAGCAGGTCGCGCCGGGTCGAGAGCACTTGGCCGAACTTGACGAAGATCGGGCCGAGCTCTTCCAGCGCCATGCGCATGCGCTGGCCGCGCGGGGCGCTGATGTCGCGCCAGAAGATGATGGTGTCGATCAGCTTGGCCGTGCGCGGCACGTCCAGGCCGGAAATGGCGATCTCGTCGAGGCCGTACTTGATGGCCACCCGCAAAATCTTGAGCAGCCGCAGAAATTTAAATAACATTAACGATCCAGTGAGGGTGACGCGGGCTAGGCGCCGGCGGGCGCGTTCAGCTTGGCGAGCAGTTTGTCGAGTCGCTTGGCGGTGCGTTCGACGTCGTCGCGCAGGCGCGTCACGCCGGACGAGAAGTCGTCGACGGCGGCCGGACGCACCAGCATCGGCTGCTCTTCGAGGAGGAATTCGGCGACGTTCTCGGCCAGCTTGCGCTGGCCGGCTGCGGCCGTGTCGATGGCGGCCCTGGCGCCGAGGGCGATGCGGCGCGCGGCGATGGCGCCGACCAGGCGCTCCAGGTCGTGCTCGGCCTCCCAGCGCACCGTCTTGCTCAACTGCGAGATCGTGTTGGCGAAATCGGCGTCGCCCTCGACGAGCACGTGGGAAAAGGCGCGCTCGCGGTTTTGCCACATCAGCGGCAAGTCCGCCAGCTTCAGGCGCACCGTCACGTTGGCGGCGACGTCAAAGGGGGCGGCCTCGAACAGGCCGTCGGCGCCCACACGCAGGCGCAGCGCGGCCGAGCCGGCGTCAAAACACACGATCTTGCCGGCGTGGCGCGCCAGTTGCGCGCCGGCCCAGGCCTGCTGCGCCAGCACATGGTTGATCGGAGCGATGACGGGCGCCATCAGCGTGGAAGTCGGAAGGGGCAGCATAAATGGAAGCATGTTCGGTACGCACAAAAAACAAACCGCCCGTAAAAATCGCGGGCGGTTTTGATCTTACCAGCTTGCCACGGGATAACCCCATGGCGGCGGAAATTTTATCGCATCCGCTTACAACTATTGGCTTACAGCTGTTGGATGCCGGCCAGCAGCCAGCCGCCGTTGCCGGACACCGGCTTGGCCATGTTCCACACTTCCGAGAACGGCTCCGGCGCGGCGCCCGGGGCCGAGCGGATCATGCCCTTGAACTTGACGCTGGCGAGATATTCGTCGCCGGCGGTTTCGATGCCCAGCAGTTCGCCGTCGATCGAGACGACGTCGGTGAAGTCGGCGTTGCCGCCGCGCTCCTGGATCTGCATCTTCAGTTCGGCGAACACTTCCGGCGTGGTGAATTCGCGGATGTCTTCGACGTCGGCCTTGTCCCATGCCGCCTGCAGGCGGATGAAATTCATCTTCGCGTGGCGCAGGAAGGCCACGCTGTCGAAGTCGGCCGGCACACCCCACTGGGCCGAAGCCTCTTGCTGCTTGCCGAGCGAGACGCCGGACGACGCCGGTTGCAGCGGCTCGAACGCCTGCGGTTGCAGGCCCGATCCGATTTCCGGGGTCGCGCCGGCGCCTTGCGCCAACGGCTGAGTATCCTGGAAGCCGCCCGAGAACGGCGTCGCTTTGCCGCCCGCGTTCTTGCCGCGCACCATGCGGTAGATGAACAGGCCGGCCATGGCCAGCAGGCCGATCATCAGCAGCGAACCGAGCATGCCGCCCAGGGCGCCGCCCAGGCCGAAGTGCGACAACAAGGCGCCCATGCCCAAGCCGAGCAGCGCGCCGCCCAGGATGCCCTTCCATGGGCTGGCCGGTTTTGGCGGAATCGCCGGGGCCGGCCAGCGGCGGGCAGGCCTCGCACCAGTTCGAGGGCAGCACGCCCAGCACGTCGGGCACCATGCAGGTGATGCGGCCGCGGAACTCGGGGTCGACGTTCAGCAGCACCGTGCCGCGGTACTTGCCGTAGAACTTCTTCGGGGCGGCAGATTCGCTCATACAGGCACCTTCGGGGTCAACGAG